>JAENWJ010000013.1 GCA_016649995.1 Peptostreptococcaceae bacterium | reverse complement strand
TCGAAAAGTTGATCTGCTAATTATCGCTCGACTTGCATGTGTTAAGCACGCCGCCAGCGTTCATCCTGAGCCAGGATCAAACTCTTAATTGAAATCTCAAATACGAGTTTCGCTAGCAATTATTTATTGCTTTAATTCTTTGCTCTCTTACTGTTCAGTTTTCAAAGACCGCTATTTCACTTGCTTTGCGCCTTCCCTAAAGTAAGAAACCCACTTTAAGAGCGCTTAATAATACTATCACGAAAACAACACTGTGTCAAATTCTTTTTTTGTTCATTTGCATGTTGCTCACAATTAATTATGATAATTCATTTGCCTTTGTGTGTCAAGACAAAAGCCAAAAAACCTTAAGATTTTTTGGCCTTGAACAAATTGCATTAATTGTTTTCCTAAATCATTTCCATTTCAAAGTTCTCTGAACCATAGAGCTTAGAGGATGCATCGAATATTACATCCATTTGTTCTGCTGAATCCGCCAGTATTTTTTTCCCGAGTCCAAATCCAACAATTTTTTTCTTTCCTATCATTTTTATTAGGTTTGCCTTTATTTTTTCATATTCTTTAGCATCGACAATCCCATTGGTTACCACTATGCAATCGCTTTTAAGCGAAAGCATTAGTTCTGGATTAAAACTTTTATTGAATACGTTTACGCTGTAGTTTTTGCATGCAACCTTGTTTACTGTATCCTTGCCGAGTCCCAGATCAATGATGTTCACATTCTTTATGCTGGGCTCTATATGAACATACCCATCCGGATTGAAGCTGAGGAATGAAGCAATATCGGCCTTTTCTATGCACTTTTGGGATAATACTGTTATCATCTTAAGCACTCCTTTCAATTGGATAGTTCCGCGATTGATTTAAGAATAATATCAATGCCCTTATCCAGTTCCTCTTTCGAGACTGTCAATGGAGGTATAACTCTCAAAACGGTTTCTCCCGCTCCGATTATCAATAGGCCGTTCTTTATGCATTGGTTTACAAGCTCAGCCGGACTCTTGCCAAGGTCTATACCAAGAAGAAGTCCCTCTCCCCTAAGCTCGAAGTCAAAACCCATTTCCTTTGCTTTTTCCGCGAATCTCTTCTTGAAGTACTCGCCCTTCTCTTTGACACCTTTCAGGAAGCTCTCTTTGGAAATCTCCTGCATGACCGCATATGAAACCGCACAGGCCAAAGGATTTCCTCCGAAGGTGCTACCATGGTCTCCCGGCTCAAAGAGGTCTGCCCTTTTGTTTGAAAGAAGTGCCCCTATTGGAAATCCTCCTCCCAATCCCTTGGCTATGCACACTATGTCCGGTTTTACCCCGAAGAGGTTGTATGCAAAGAGTTCTCCTATCCTCCCCATTCCACACTGCACTTCGTCAAATATGAGAAGTGCGTCAAACTTATCACATAGCAATCTGGCCGCCTCAAGGAATTCAATGGTCGACGGAACAACTCCACCCTCTCCTTGGATTGGTTCAATTACCACCGCGCAGACCTTGCTGCTCATTGCCTCTTCGAGTGCCTCGATGTCGTTTATCGGAACATTCTTCATTCCGGAAAGCAATGGATAAAACGATTTCTTGTATTTTTCTTTCCCTGTTATTGATGTAGCACCTACGGTCCGTCCGTGGAATGCGTTTACCATGGATATTATTTCATATTTGTCATTGCCTTCTGAAACCGTGTTCCCGTATTTTTTAGCCAGCTTTATGGCCCCATCTATGGCCTCTGAACCGCTATTCCCTATGAATACAGAATCCATTCCGCTTTTCTCAACTAGAAAGTTTGCCAGTTTAGTCTGAATGGGATTCCAGACTATATCGGATATGTGGAAAATCTTTTGGCTCTGTTCCTTGATTGCGTTTATCATTATTTCGTTGCAGTGGCCGAGAGCATTTACCGCATAGCCCGCTGTGAAGTCAAGATATTCCGTTCCGTCCACATCGTATACATATGTTCCCTTGCCTTTTTCGATTGTAAGGTCGAATCTTTTACCTGTGTACATCTGCTTGTCGTTGTTCATTTTACTTTCCCTCCATGTATCATTGTCCCAATACCTTTATCTGTCAACACTTCTATAAGTAGTGAATGTTCCACTCTTCCATCAAGAATATGCACATTTTTAGTGCCGTTTTCAACCGCCTGCACCGAACATGAGAGCTTAGGCAGCATGCCTCCAATAATCGCTTTTGAATCAATAAGTTTTTTTGCTTCGACAGCTGTCATAGCTGTTATGAAACCACTCTTGTTCTCAAAGTCTTTGTACAGCCCTTCCACATCAGTCATGAGAAGCAACTTTTCAGCTTTCAGCTCTGCGCTCACAGCAGAAGCCACAAAATCCGCGTTTATATTGTAGGTATCGCCGTCATCCCCGAATCCGATGGGGGCTATTATCGGTATATATGACAGGTCTATCAGGTCCTCGAGCAACTTCTTGTCTATTTTCTCGACGTCTCCCACATATCCGAGATCTATTTTCTTGTCACCCTTGTATATGATTTTCTTTCGGGCTTTTATCAGATTACCGTCTTTACCTGAAAGTCCAACGCCTCTTCCGCCCATGCTGTTAACCAAATATGCTATTTCCTTGTTTATTGATCCGGCAAGAATCATTTCAGCTTCCTTTATGACTTCTCCGTTGGTTTTTCTAAGGCCGTCGACGAATTCAGTCTTGATGCCGATTTTCTCTATGCGCTCAGTGATTTCCGGTCCGCCGCCGTGGACAATTATGATTTTTATTCCTACCAGGTTAAGCAAAACAATGTCTTCTATGAATGCATGTTTCGCCTTATGGTTTCTCATTATGCTTCCGCCGAATTTTATTACAAATGTTTTATTATGGAACTTTTGAATATAAGGCAGGGCTTCAGTTAAGATTCTTGCCTTTTCTGTAGATGCTTTCATCTTTTCATACCCTCTTGTCTTTCAATATTTCTTATTATTATACATATATATTTATATTTATGCAATACTTTTGATCATTATCGTTGCAATATTATTCATTATTTTGTATAATAATAAGAAATCAAATTCAAATGAGGTGAATATAATGAGAATAGGAATTTTAGGAGCAACAGGCTATGCGGGTCAAAACCTTGTTTGGCTTATAAAACATCATCCGAATGTCAATTTATCCTTTGTCACTTCTCGAAGCTTCAATGAAATAAAGTACTCTGACATATATTCAAATATGAATGGTCTGGTGGATTTGGAGTGTATCGACACTTCAAGCATCGACCCTTCCATTATTATGGATACGGACCTTGTTTTCCTCGCTCTTCCCCACAAAAGCTCAATGGGCATGGTAAAGCAACTTTTAAGCGTAAAACCCGGTATCAAAATTATTGACTTGAGCGCCGATTTCAGATTAAGCGACCCAAATGTATATGAAAAATGGTACAAGACTCCCCATGAAATGAGCCATCTCATAAACGACTTTGCATTCGGGCTTCCAGAGATTCATGCAAAATCAATTAAAAAGGCCTCATATGTGGCAAATCCCGGATGCTATCCAACAGCTTCCATACTCGCATTGGCACCGGCTATGAATGCCGGACTGATAGAAAGCGATGTCATTGTAGATGCAAAATCCGGGGTGTCGGGAGCTGGAAGAAGTGCTAATACAGCAAATCTTTATTGCGAGGTCAATGAAAGCGTAAAAGCCTACGGGCTATTCAGCCACAGACACACTCCGGAGATTGCTCAAGAACTTAGCCTGATCGGGGGAAAACCCGCAAAGGTCATCTTCACACCGCATCTTGTTCCAATGAACCGCGGCATCCTATCAACCTGCTACGCGCGACTAAAGAAAAATATAAGCACAAAAGAAATGACGGATGTATACAAAAGCTATTATGAAGGCAAACCCTTCGTGCGTGTTTTGGAAAACGGCATGCTTCCTCAAACCAGGAATGTGCGCCAATCAAACTACTGCGACATAGGCTTAGCGGTTGATGAAGATTCATCTTCTTTAATCGCAGTCTCGGCCATCGACAATCTCATGAAGGGTGCAGCGAGCCAGGCTGTCCAAAACATGAATCTGATGTGCGGATATGATGAAAAAGCCGGACTCGATTTCACTCCAATGGCGCCATAGGGGGTTAAACAATGAAAAAATACAGAGAATTCATTCCAGTCAACGGTTTTACGGCCTCTGCCGTTGCCTGTGGCATTAAAAAAGGAAGCAGCAAAAAAGACATGTGCTTGATTCACAGCGCAGAACCGGCCCAAGCAGCAGGTGTTTTTACTAGGAACACCGTCAAGGCCGCTACTGTTTTAATAAGCATAGACAACATAGCCTCTGGAAAAATACACTCCATTCTAGTAAACAGCGGAAACGCAAACGCATGCACAGGAAAACAAGGTATGAATGATGCCAAGAAGATGATTTCGCTTGTTTCGGAGGCAATGGGAACAAACTCGGAAGATGTTCTTGTTGCCTCAACCGGCGTGATAGGGGTACCTCTTCCCATGGACATGATTGTTCCAAACATTAAACCGCTGACCGAGGGTCTAGGGGTTTCAAACTTTTCGGACGTAGCCGAAGCAATAATGACAACCGACACATTCAAAAAAGAGGTTTCGGTAGATTTCATGATTGGGGGCAAGAGGGTTGTAATAAGTGGAATGGCCAAGGGCTCAGGAATGATTCATCCGGACATGGGCACAATGCTTTCTTTCATTCTCACCGATGCAGCTATAGAAAGCGATTTGCTCAAGAAAGCGCTATCGGAATGCGCCAGCGCCTCATTTAACATGATTTCAGTCGACGGAGACACAAGCACCAATGACACGGCGATTGTTCTTGCAAACGGAAGCGCAGGAAACCAGCCTATCTGCATAGAAGATCCCAACTACTACATTTTTAAGGAAGCCCTTAAGATTGTATGCATTGAGTTGGCGATGCAGATTGCAAAGGATGGAGAAGGTGCAACCAAGCTTATTGAAGTAAATTTGACGGGAGGCTTCAGCCAAGAAGCTGCCAATTGCCTTGCCAAATCGATTATCACTTCAAGCTTGGTGAAAGCGGCCTTTTTTGGAAACGACGCAAACTGGGGGAGAATTATTTGCGCCATGGGATACTCGGGAAAAAACTTCGATGCCGACAATCTTGATTTAATTTTTGAAGGCGGCAGTAAACAGGTTCCCCTTGTCGAAAAAGGTAAAGGCCTTGCTTTCGACGAGGATCTAGCGGAGGAAATATTGAAGAACGAAACCGTAATCATACATGTCAAGCTGAATGACGGCACCTTCTCTGCAAAAGCTTGGGGATGCGATTTGAGTTATGATTATGTTAGGATCAACGGAGACTATAGGAGTTAAAAGATAGCTAAAGCTATCTTTTAACTCCGGTGGAAAGTAGTAAGTGGAAAGTGGAAAAAAAGAAAAAAACAAATACATGATATTTAAAAACGCAATTCAAACAACATCTCAACTCTTTTTTCATTGTCGCCTTGAACTGAAAAGGAAAGCTTGCAGCATGCAGTTTGCAGTGTGCAGTAAATGATACAAACAAATAAAGAGCAAAACAACCTGCCTTTGGAATTTTCCAGGCAGGTTGTTTTGCTCTTTGTCATCTTTTTTTGTTTTTGAAACTTATACTGTTTAATACACCCCTCAAATCGAAAATCTACTCTATCCTGTTCCAGGTTGAGGTTTCAAATTGTGATGCATCAACCGAGGCTTGGTATTCACAGCTTTGGATAAGGCTAAATCGTCAATAAATCCGCTTTGGCCTTGGCCCGATACGGAGTGAGTTTGCGGATTTTAGGTTTTGCCGCAATACAAAGCGCTATGAATATTCGCCGCAGGTCGCAGTGAGCAATTTAATCCTTGACCTGAACTCATCAACATTTTTCTTTCTACTTTTTATATCTTCGTTATATCGTAAACTTCAACGTCTTTATAGCTTATGTCCCGCTCCCATATGTCCAATACATAACTCAAGGTATCGAGAGATGTAATGCAGGGAACTCTATTCTCTATTGAGGTTCTTCTTATGTGGAAGCCCTCGGTGAGACTGCTTCTTCCCTTGCTCGGAATATTTATAACAAGTGTAAGTTTCTCGTTTCGTATGAGTGAAAGCACGTTTGTTTCGCCCTCCCCAATCTTGGCTACATGCTTGTGCTCAATTCCGAGTTTTCCGAGGTATTTACCGGTTCCCTCGGTGGCATAGAATTCAAATCCAAGTTTTTTCATCTTGAATGCTATTGGTTCGAACTCATCCTTGTAGTTGTCGGATATGCTTACCAAAACTCTTCCTATGCTGCCAAGCTCAAGCCTTGATCCCACGAGGCCCTTGTATATGGCCTTGTATAGGTCTTTTTCCAATCCCAATGCCTCTCCCGTTGATTTCATTTCAGGACCAAGCGCAATTTCGGTCTGGGGCAATTTTTCCATCGAGAATACAGGCACTTTAACCGCGTAGTATCCGCTTGTCTTGTAAAGTCCTGTTCCGAAACCCAAATCCTTTAGCTTAGCACCCATCATAATTTCCGTAGCCAAACGAATCATAGGAATGCCTGTGACCTTGCTAATATATGGAACCGTTCTAGATGCCCTAGGATTGACCTCAATAACATATACCTCATCTTTGTAAACGACATACTGTACGTTGACCAGCCCAATCACATTCAATTCGATGGCTAATTTCTTAGTATTCTTTATTATCTTGTTTTTAATTTCATCGCTTATGCTGAATGCCGGATAGACGGATATGCTGTCTCCCGAATGCACACCGGCTCTCTCTAGATGCTCCATTATTCCAGGGATGAGTATGTCCGTTCCATCTCCTATTGCATCAACTTCAATTTCTTTTCCATTAAGATATTTGTCTATGAGAACGGGATTTTTATTGTCCTTTCTAAATGCATTATCCAAACACTCCGCGCATTCGGATTCATCATAGGCGATTTCCATTCCCATTCCGCCTAAAACGTAGCTTGGGCGAATCAGAACGGGGAATCCGCAGATCTTCGTGAATTCCAGTCCTTCCTCTATGTTCATTACGGCTTTTCCTAGAGGCCTCTTGATGTCAAGTTTCTCCAGAACAGCTTCGAATTTTTCCCTGTCCTCGGAACGATCTATGGAATCGTAGCCGCTCCCAAGGATTTTAACACCCATCTTCTCCATATGTTCCGCAAGCTTGATTGCTGTCTGCCCTCCATATTGCAAAATGACCCCATCGGGTTTTTCTTTGAGTACGATGTTCATTACGTCCTCTTCTGTCAAAGGCTCAAAATAGAGTTTGTCCGATGTATCGAAATCGGTGCTTACCGTTTCGGGGTTGTTGTTTATTATAATGGACTCAATACCCATCTTCTTGAGAGATATTACGCCATGCACCGAGCAATAGTCAAATTCTATTCCTTGTCCTATTCTTATCGGTCCGGAACCTATTACTATAACTTTCTTGCGGTCGCTTACCACTACCTCATCGTATGGATCGTATGTCGAGTAATAATAGGGCGACTGCGCCTCGAATTCCCCTCCGCAGGTGTCAACCATCTTAAACACAGGCATCACGCCAAGGCTCTTGCGTTTTTCAAATACATCTATCTCCTTCGATTTCGTGAAGGAAGCTATCGCCAAATCGGCAAAGCCTTTTTTCTTTAGGAAAAGCAGTTCATCTGCGTTTATTTCAGACAAATGCTTCTTCTTTAAGCCCTCTTCCAACTTCACTATTCCATGTATTTTTTCGAGATAGAATCGGTCTATCTCCGTCATTTCCCATAGGTATTCCGTCTTGTATCCCCTTCTGAGAAGCTCCGCCAAGAAAAACAGCCTTTCGTCGTCGCTTTTGAGTATCTTTTGAATAACCTCGTCATCGCTAAATGCGGCGGCCTTTTCGATTTCAAGCGAGTACACACCTATCTCAAGGGATCTTATTCCTTTAAGAAGTGCACTTTCGAAGCTGTTTCCTATTGCCATTATTTCGCCCGTGGCCATCATCTTGGTACCCAGTGTGCGGTTCCCAGTTTCAAACTTGTCGAATGGCCACTTGGGGATTTTGATTACGCAATAGTCGAGCGTAGGTTCGAAGCATGCAAGGGTCTTTCCTGTAACGTCGTTTGGAATCTCGTCGAGATTAAGGCCTATTGCTATCTGTGCGGCAACCTTTGCAATTGGATATCCCGTCGCCTTGGAAGCGAGCGCAGATGAACGGCTAACCCTCGGGTTTACCTCTATTACCCTATACTCAAAGCTGTATGGATTTAGAGCAAGCTGAACATTACAGCCACCTTTTATACCCAAGGATGTCACAATCTTTATGGACGCATTCCTTAGCATCTGGTATTCCTTGTCGCTAAGTGTTTGAGACGGTGCTATGACTATGCTGTCCCCCGTATGGATGCCAACAGGATCTATGTTTTCCATGTTGCAAACGGTTATGCAATTGCCCTTGTTGTCTCTAATCATCTCGTACTCAATCTCTTTCCAGCCCTTAACACTTTTTTCTATAAGAACCTGGCCGACTGCACTATAGGCCAAGCCTACGGGAACGATTTTTTCAAGCTCCTCCCTGTTTTCCGCAATCCCTCCGCCGGTTCCACCGAGTGTGTATGCGGGACGCACAACTATAGGATAGCCAATTTCATCGGCCTGCGAAAATGCTTCCTGAAGAGAGGATGCAATCCTTCCATCGATTACAGGCTCCCCTATGCTTTCCATCATTAGTTTAAACTTCTCGCGGTCCTCGGATTTTTCTATTGCATCTATGTTTGTCCCTAAAAGCTTAGTATTGTATTTGTCCAGTATGCCAGCCTTCCAAAGCTCAATCGCGAGGTTTAGGGCAACCTGTCCGCCCATTCCCACCAATACTCCATCAGGTCTTTCCTTTGCTATTATCTTCTCAAGAAATTCCACCGTAAGAGGCTCGATGTAAACGCTGTCCGCCATTTCCTTGTCCGTCATGATTGTAGCAGGATTGCTGTTTACCAATACAACTTTAAGTCCATGTTCCCTTAAAATCTTGCATGCCTGCGTGCCTGAGTAGTCGAATTCCGCCGCCTGCCCTATTATAATGGGCCCCGAACCTATCACCATTACTTTTTCAAGACCCTTATATATTGACATGTTTATTCTCCTTTTTAATCATGTTTAAGAATTCGTCGAACAAATAATCCGAATCGCTCGGGCCGGGTGAAGCCTCCGGGTGAAACTGCACGCTGAATATCGGAAGGGAAAGATGCCTCACACCCTCAATCGTATTATCGTTCATGTTTACATGTGTTATTTCCAATACGCTCTTGTCAAGGCTTTCCGCAACAACCTCATACCCATGATTCTGTGATGTTATGAAAACTCTATCCTTGGCAAGATCTTTAACAGGATGGTTGCAGCCCCCGTGCCCATATTTCATTTTCTTGGTTTCTCCTCCAAAAGCATGAGCAAGCAGTTGATGTCCCAGGCAGATTCCAAAGATGGGTTTCTTTCCTATTAGCTCTTTTACCGTTTCTATTTCCTCCTTCAAAAATGCCGGATCTCCAGGTCCATTTGAAAGAAAAATTCCGTCCGGATTGAAATCAAGTATTTCTTCAGCAGTATTTAGGCATGAAAATACCCTGACATGTATATTCCTATTCACCAGGGCGTTTAGTATATTTCTCTTTATTCCATAATCGACTACAGCCACCTTAGGCGTAATAGGCATCAAATCATAGTTGAATTTTGTTGTCACTTGATGGACCGCATCGGAATTGTCAAAGGCTTTCAACTCTTCCATAACATCGACGCCATCTTCATATGCTACTATCTTTCCTGTCATAGTACCTTTTTCTCTAATTATTTTTGTGAGCGCCCTTGTATCTATTCCCTCTAGTCCCACAATATCATTCTTATTGAGGTATTCATCAATGGACTCCATTCCCCTCCAATTAGAATAATTTACCGAAGCCTCTCTAACAATGAATCCCCTTACCTTCGGTTTTTCCGACTGGTTGTCGTCAAGAGTTATTCCATAATTTCCTACGAGAGGATAGGTGAGTATTACAATCTGCCCATAATATGAAGAATCCGTCAGAGTTTCCTGATATCCAGTCATGCCGGTATTGAAAACAACCTCCCCAACCGAATTACGCTTTTTACCGAAAATGTTGCCCTCGAATTTTGTTCCGTCTTCAAGAATTAAATAACCTTTCATTTCGCACCCTCCAACTTTTTGACAAAAAAATATATATTTCAATGCATGTTTATGCATTTTTATACATAATTATTTCTTTTAAGTATAGCAGATTGAAAAATCATTACAAGCGTTTTATTCGAAAAAAGAGACTGTTCTTTTGAACAGTCCTTTTTGACTTTTTACAGGTCCTACTTTACCATTTCCATACCCTTGTTAAATGCTAAAATATTGATGTCAATGAATCGTTCCTTTACAGTTTTTCTTATTGCCTCTTCCCAATCAATGTCTGTAATTCCCATAGCCTTTACGAGTGCTCCAAGAAGAACTACATTCATGGTTTTAGGATTGCCTATTTCTTTGGCAATTCCCACTGCATCGAGGGCTGTAGTCTTGGCTTTCTTTCCGAGAACATCCAGTATCCTTCGGGATATTCGGCCTTGCCAATTTGAATCGGGATCCACTACGCAAAGGCTCTATCGTTTCGCGCTCTTCACCAAGAAGGGCTTTTGCTAGGAATATTCTTGTTGTAAGTCTGTAGAAAACCATTGTGTCGAACTTTTCGCTTATTTCGATAGCCGAACTGATCATATCCTTGGCTTCCTGGCTATTGGAAGGCTCAAGCATCGCTAACTTGGCAAATTTTGCATAATTCCTGTTATCCTGCTCGTTTTGAGATGAATGTAGCCCCGGATCATCCGCAGAAACTAAAATCATTGCTCCATTAACACCTGTGTCCATATGTAAACATCGGGTCGGCAGCCACGTTTACACCAACATGCTTCATTGCCGCCAATGATCTGGCTCCGGCTATCGATGCACCTATTGCCGATTCCAAAGCCACCTTTTCATTTGGCGCCCATTCAGCTACAATTTCTTCCTTGTAGGGTGCGATGTTTTCAAGAATTTCCGTGCTCGGTGTTCCTGGGTAGGCTGACGCATAAGAAATGCCAGCTTAATAGGCCCCTCTTGCAACCGCTTCGTTGCCTGTTAATAATTCTTTCATCTTTTCACTCTTCTCTTTTTCTATTTGTATGCCGCAATCACGCTGCCAAACGCGATTGAATTAAGCTTATTTTCATGCGTATCGGCTCTAGAAACCAATACTACGGGAGCACTAGCTCCCATGATGACTCCAGCCGACTTTGCCGATGCAAAGTAACTGAGTGTCTTTCCTATTCCGTTACCCATTTCTATGTTTGGAACCAATAGGATATCTGCATCTCCCGCAACAGGACTTACATATTTTTTGATTTCCGCAGACTCTTTTGATATTGCCAGATCAAGAGCCATAGGCCCTTCCACTATTGCATTTTTTCCGAAAAAGCCTTCTTCTCCCATTTTTTTCAATTCGCCCGCATCAACCGTTGCCGGCATCTTAGGATTAACCTTTTCTTTCGCAGCAAGGCATGCAACCTTTACGTTTTTATTCCCCAATGCCTCTGCTACTTTTATTGCATTCTTTATTATTTTAGCCTTGGTGGGCACATCCGGATACATGTTCATTCCGCCATCTGTTAAATACAAAAGCTTATGATAGCCCGGAACCTCGTAAAGCATTACATGACTTAGCTGACTATCTGTTCTAAGGCCGATTTCCTTGTCAAGGACAGCTTTAAGCATAATAGATGTATCTATAAGTCCCTTCATTACGAAGTCGGCTTTCCCACTGCTTACTAGCGCAACAGCTTTTCTTGCCATTTCCACAAGATCCAACTCGTTTATTATTTCATAACCGTTCAGATTTATTCCTTTTTCTTTTGCAATGTTTCTTATTGCATTTTCGTCTCCCACTAGAATGGGCTCTATGAGACCCATTTCAGTAGCCTCGACAACCGCCGCCAACACCTCTCCGTCTTGTGCTGCCGCTACCGAAAGTTTCATTTTATCTTGCATCTTGGCTTTTTCAAGTAAATCGTTCAATGTTTTAATCATTAGCTCCCCTCTCAAAATATAGTAGTTTCTACTTAACATGTTTTGCAAATATCATGCCAATAAATTGCATTAGCTTTTCCAACATACTTAAGACTTTATCAACAACAAAAAATAATAAGTGTTTATATGGCGCAACCTATGTAAACCATCGCTGACACCACTCAACACTTATTATATATCTTTTGTGTTTTATAATCCCTTTTGTTAATTATTTTTAAATTTATTTAATTCCCCCATGCACGCAATGGTCACCGAATCATTCGGATCTATCTCCATTGAACGATTCAGATATTTTTCAGCCAAATCCAGGTTTCCCATTTCCATTTGCGCCATTGCATTGTTGCAAAGCATTTCCGCATTATCAGGATCCATGTTTAACGCCTTCTTGAAATACCTCGCCGCTTCGTTCTTGTTGCCGATGATCGAATAACACAAACCCAATTCATTTAGGGATTCTGCCTGGTCAGGTTTTATACGTATGACCCTCTCGAAATATTCAACGGCCGTTTCTATATTCCCGAGATTTCTGTATGCCAAGGCTATGAAGAACAGAAGGTTCCACCATGAAGGATTTGCATCCTCAAGTTTAAGCAGTTTCTCAAGCCCCGTTTCAAAGGCTCCTGCAAGGACTTCATTGTATCCCTCATCAAAAATTATGCGGTCCCTTATCTTAATTAGCATTTCCTGTACTTCCATTATCTTGTTCTCTTCATCGGAGCATTCGATAAAGTGCTCCCATGCAAGCTCCGCCTTCTTGTGCAGCCCGCTATTGGAGTAGTGAAAGCCGAGATGGTAATAGGGTAGATTGAAATCGGCAAAATCAACCGTCAGTTTTTCCATTAAAGCAAAGGCTTCATTCTCCCAAGCCATCGCCATCTCCGGGTCGACCGTATCTTTCGAAAGGGCTTCGCATACCTTGGCCTTATTGTATGCAGCATCTAGATTAGATGCATCCAGAATGATTGCCGTTTCAAAAAAAACAAACGCGTCTTCGAGCCTATTCTCCTCGGCATACTTGATTGCTGTTGCGGTAAGAATCCTCGGCATGCCTTCGTCAATACCTATCAAAAGGCTTTTGTAATATTCTCTGTGCATAAACTCAGGATCTATTGCCACCACTGCGACCATGCCTTCGGTCATTTCCTTTACGGAAAGGTCGTCATAATCATTTTGTGTCACCCGATTTGCAAGCCGTTTTACTGGAATTGGAATGGGGATATTCTTCTTGAGAACAGCTTTCTTCCCTGGGATAGGAATATCCTTTTTAAGTTCTATGAAAACCACCTCGTCAAGTTTTCCCCTAAGTCGTTTTCTTATAGCTTCTTGCATTGGATAGCCTCCTTATTCTTCATGGCCTATCTTGTACTGATAGAGCCTTTTTCTTCTAGTTGAACGATCAAGAATTCTGAATAGAAATCCCCTGTATATCATAAAAAACGAGAACACCAGCGGCAATGTAATCAATACGGCAATAAGCATAACAGTTCCTGCGCCACTGATAAAAATACCGGACACTGCAGAGAACGGCTTCATGGCCAATCCAAACATCCAGTAAAGCACTATTGCAATCAGCACATTTGGAACAAACCACTCAATCCAATTCTCTTTTATAAAGTCAAATGCTCCTGAAATCATGTCAAAACCTTGATTGTATTTCTGATACATTACCTCGGGCAACGGATTGAGCGCCATAAAAATTACGATTTCGATAACGAACCAAAGGCTGATGCCTCCTATGGATGCTGACAAAACCCTTCCAAGGAAAAGGCTTAGACCATAGCGAACGAACCAGAACAGTATGAGTACGCTATATGCCTTCCAAATATATACCTTGAATCCTTCCTTGAAATCATTCATTGTAAATTTTCCTTTTTTTATTATCTGTTCCATAAGATAGAGGAAATCAGATATCACAGCACTCTGGAAAACCGCTATGATGAGTCCTGAAAGGATCCATGCCCTTGCGGCTATCTGCCAGATTAATAACGAGAATATGAAATATGCCATTCCCACCAAAAATATTTTCCAATTCGCCGTTATTGCCTTTATCGTTTTTTTAAGTACTTCTCTGTTTGTGTAATAGATGTCATTTAGTATTTGCATTTGTCTTTTCCTTCCCGGATTCAGTTAATGAAACGAAATGGTATTCCGATTCCCCCATAAATCCTTTTTCGCTTTCATAGTCGAAAAGAACATGTGTCCTTTCCTTTTTAAATGTGTCGACGTTGTATCCAAAGGGTTCGAAATGAACCTTGTTGATTATTTTCTTTGCCGGCAATCCCTCATAGGCAGGCAATGTTTTTTTTAATTTCGCCGCATCCTTTAAAAATTGATGGCACGCATTTTTATATCCCTCAGGCTCAATTATGTTGAAAATCGGCAAAAGGGTCTGTGGTTTCTGCCTAAGATAGTCAAATTTTAGGATATCTAGAAAAAGGGGCGTGTCTTTTTCTAGTTCAAGGGTTTCGTGATAATCGAATAGGTATCCATAGAGCTTTCTCTTGCTATGCGCTCTTTCAAAAAAATCATTTTCCTTCAAATAATCGGAAAAAGCCTCGTAAAAGCCAAATGCATCTCCATTGAAGAGCCTATTGAAATACTCCATGGAACGCAAGAACCCGCCTGAATTTCCGTAACGCTCAAGAACATCTTCAATGCATTTAAGCCTCGAGATATCACTATGTGAAAGTACATTGGTCATTAAAACTTCATATGGCGGTTCGGATTTGAAGGCATACCCGAAGCCTTTTGCGTTTTTCCTTATATCGGTCCCCGGCAAGAGCTTAAGGAATCCAAGCTGAAGATGATGCCCGCCAACAGAATAAACATCATTAAAGGATGTTTTAAAACTTGCGTAGTCCTCGAAGGGAAGTCCCGCAATAAGATCGAGATGCACATGGCTTTTTTCTGTTCCCATCAATCTCTTAACCCAATAAGACAATTTATCGAAATCCGTTTTTCTATTGACTGCATGAAGCGTATTTTGATTGGTGCTTTGAACGCCTACTTCGAATTGGAATAGTCCCTTTCTAGAAGCGGAAACGGTGTCTATGAATGCCTTTCCTATAAGATCGCCGCTTATCTCAAAATGAAAATTCGTTCGACCGTTGTCTTTCTCCGTCAGATATTCCATTATTGCAACAGCCCTTGGCGCATCGGCATTGAATGTCCTGTCTACGAACTTAACCTGCTTCACGTTATGAGACAGAAATATATCCATTTCATGTTTTACCATGTCAATATCTTTGTAACGGGTCTTTTTTATTATTGATGAAAGACAGTAGCTGCATCGATAGGGACAGCCCCTGGACGATTCGTAATAAAGGATCTTGTCCTTTGATTCGTATAGTTCCTCTTCGGTGTATGGAAAAGAAAGAGATTTCAGATCCTCTATTATTTCAATTCGATCTTCCCCGCTATTTCCTCTCAAAAAATCTAGCAGCTTCCCTTCGCCCTCACCACGCAAAACATAATCTGCCTCGGGCAATTCATAGCCGTCACAATCCTCCGCATAGGAAACCTCGGGGCCTCCGAGCAGTATATTTATTGATGGATCAATTTTCTTTATGTTGCGCGTCAGGCGCCTAACTATCTCTATGTTCCATATATAACACGAAAAGCATATCAAATCGGGCTTTTCTCCGGTCAAGTCCCTCAGAACATGGTCCTCTTCCTGGTTTATAGTATATTCCTTTATTAAAATATCAAAACCCGGTTCTTCCTTTACAGCCGAATACAGCGAATGAATCGAAAGGGACGAGTGTACGAATTGTGAGTTCAAAGCGACTAAAAGAACTTTCATTTTTTGCCTCCTCGGGCCTTTTGACTTCTCCATTTTACATTATAGCATCAAACCCCATGCCGCAATAAAACGGCATGGGGCATTTTCCATAACTAGGCAAATTCCTAACGATATGAAAAAACTACATTTTTTCCGGCGCCTGCATCCCTAGCAGCGCCAACCCGTTTTTCAATGTCTGCTTTACGCACATGGTCAAAGCAAGCCTTGCCTGCCTAATCTTCGGGTCGTCCACCACTATGGAATGATCGTGGTAGAAACGGTTAAACAATTGAGCCAAGTCCACAACAAATCTGCTTACAACGGCAGGCTCGTATTTTCTTCCCGCCTCAGCTACAGTTTCTTTGAATTTGCTAAGTTGCCGAATTATCTCCATTGAAACATCATCTGTCAGAATCGACGCATCGAAGGAATCCGTTTCAAGCGGTCCTCCCTTCCTGAGAAGGCTTGCGCATCTTGCATGAGTATATTGAACATAAGGTCCGGTTTCACCTTCGAAGCTAAGCGTCTTTTCCCAAGAGAAAACATAATCCTTTACCCTGCTGTTGGATAATTCTTGGAACATTACTGCCCCTATTCCTATCTGACGGGCAACTTCATATTTATTTTCAAGATTAGGATTCTTTTTTTCAATTATTTCATTCGTTCTTTCAACGGCTTTTTTAAGCACGTCTTCAAGAAATACTACCCTTCCCTTTCTTGTAGACATGGTTCCATCTTCAAGCGCCACCATTCCGAAAGGCACGTGTATACAATCCTCAGCCCATTCGTCTCCCATCAATTCGAGTATTTTTTTAAGCTGATTGAAATGAAGGATTTGCTGAGACCCCACCACATATATATTCCTGAAAAAATCGTATGTTTCCTTGCGATACTTGGCAGCAGCTATGTCTCTAGTGATGTATAGCGTAGATCCGTCGCTCTTTGTAATAAGAGCAGGCGGCATTCCGTAGTCTTCAAGATCGACGATTTCAGCTCCTTGGGACATTTTAAGAAGATTCTTTTGGCGCATTGTCTCAACAATTTCCGACATCTTGTCAGAATAAAAGCTTTCTCCTGCATAGGAATCAAACTCAATGTCAAGAAGATCATATACCTTTGAAAATTCCTTGAGGCTAACTTCGCGGAACCACTGCCAAAGTCCAAATGCTTCCTGGTCATTGTTCTCAAGCTTCTTAAACCATTCCCTTGCTTGGTCTTCAAGTTCGGGATTCTTTTCCGCTTCTTCATGGAACCGGATGTAAAGCTTTAACAGCTCCTTAATTGGATCCTTCTCCACCACTTCACGCTCACCCCATGCCGAAAAAGCAACAATAAGCTTTCCGAACTGGGTTCCGTAGTCTCCCAAATGATTAATCGAAATGGTCTCATAGCCCAAAAATTTGTATATTTTGTTTATTGAATTCCCTATAACCGTGGTTCTTATGTGTCCTATATGGAAGGGCTTTGCTATATTCGGGGAAGAAAACTCCACTATTACCTTTTTGCCGGCGCCCTCATCCGAAGAACCGTACTTGTCCCTCTCCTTAAGCACTTCGCCCACTACATCTGAAACATAGAGTTCTTTATCTATCTTAAAGTTAATGTATCCTCCTACGGAAACAACGGACTCAAGATAGTCCTGTTCTCCGAATCTGCCCGCTATGTCCTGCGCAATCAAATTCGGGGCTTTGCGGAAAACCCTGGCCAATTTAAAGCATGGGAAAGCATAGTCCCCCATATTGGAATCGGCCGGCACTTCAATTATTCCTTCTATTTCTTTCGGCTCCATGGATTCAATCAATCCGCTTAAACCAAGCACTATTTTCCCTTTAAAATCGATCATTCCGCACTCCCCTTTAGGCCTCGAATAAAGGCCGGCATTTCAGTTTCTCTTTATATCTTCGGACCTAATAAATTTATCACATACTCCAAATGTCTTCAAGTCTATTTGTCTGGAAAAATTCCATCCTCTACTAACCCCAGCGGTGGTTCGTATGAATAGCCGCTAAACTCCCTAAGCAATGTCCCCTCAATTTTGATTTCAACGGATTCCGCAGTTTCCTGGTTAAACAACAATGTATTTACTATGGCTGCTACTACAACCTTTGCATCTTCCTTAGGCATTTTGACTCCCAGAAATTCTTTTGAAAAATCGACTTCTACGGTTTTTTCACCTGCAGTCAAGGACAAAAGCTTTGTTCCCTCAGGAATCGGACTTACAAACGTTCCGTCGCCTTCATAATTCATAAGCTCGTCGAGAGCCACTTCCATCGGCGTCCTTAAATCGTCAGGGCTAAGCGTCATTTGGAATCTTTCGGCTGAAAGAAAAGGCTTGTCTGCATATTTCAGATATAGCACATATGAAATTTTTCTTTCTTCGGGAGTCACTGGAGCTTCCTCTCCAGTTTCCTCCGTTTCACCGGGTTCTTCTGCTGGCATTGTTTCCTCGCACGCGCATCCAAGAGCAAGAACAGACACAAGTGCCACAATCAAAATTAAAATAATAAACTTGTTATGCTTCTTCATTGATATCCATCTCCTTTATATTAAGGCAAGTATCTTCATTATGTATCTTTATACCCATTTTTTTAAACAAAGCAGCAACAACTCCATCTCCCGGCTTAAGTTTTCCATCAAATGATCCTGCGTAAATCATTCCCATCTCCTCCCTGTATTTCACATGGAGTTCTTGGGGTGGAAAGCCCTCCCAGTTGTTCCGGGCAGATGGGCACTACTTCATAATCATCCAAAATCATTGCAAGGTTTTGACCAAACGCTTTTCCATCGTATCTGCAAGGCACTCCCAAAAGACATGCACTTACTGCAATTCTCTTTTTATTTGATTTCAACTACGGTCACTCCAATCCCGCCTTCATTGAATTCCCCAACCTTGAAGGATTTCACATGCGGATGCTTCCTGAAATGATCATGCAGACCCTTCCGTAATAGGCCTGTTCCCTTTCCGTGTATAATTCTCACATTCTGAAGCCTTGCAAGTGAGGCATCGTCGAGATACTTGTCGACGATATAAATGGCCTCTTCCACATTTGTACCACGTATGTCTATCTCGGGGCTTATTGAGGAGCTCTTTGATTTTGTAAGATTCTGGATTCTGGATTCCATCCTTGCCTTGGCTTTTCCGAGAATCGTGAGGTTTTTGTAGTTGACGTTTATCTTCATTATGCCGGCTTGTACGGTCAGGTCTCCGTTTCTATCAGGCTTCGTCACTACCGTGCCTTCCTGGTTGATATTCAATATAAGGACTGACAAACCAGGCCTTAGGTCTTCAGGCTTTATCTCTGTATTTACCGCCACATCGCCCATGCCCTCGTATGTCTCCTCAAGCTTACCTTTAATTGCCTTTCTTGTATCGTCTATCAATCTGTTTGCTTCCTTGTCGCTTGAACTTCCCGCATTCCTTAATTCCTTTATGAGCGCCTCAGCCGAAATTTTGGCTTCCTTTATTATCTTCCTAGCTTCTTCCTTAGCCTTGTTGAGTTCTTTTTCCCTTTGCTCTTTAAGGTGTCCATACTTGTCATTGTAGCTTTTTTTCATCTTTTCCGCCTCTATCCTTATTCGCAGGGCCTCGTCCCTGTCCTCTTCGGCGGTCTTCCTGTCTTCCTGTATTTTTGTCAGTATCTCCTCAAATTCAATATTCTCACGCTTTAGATATTTCTTGGCCTTTTCAATAATGTTATCAGTAAGACCGAGCTTGCTTGAAATTTCAAAGGCGTTTGACTTGCCGGGAATCCCTATCAGCAAGCGATATGTAGGACTGAGTGTCTTTATATCAAATTCAACCGATGCGTTTTCGACCCCGTCCTTTGTAAGTGCATAGTGCTTAAGCTCGCTGTAATGAGTTGTGGCTATCATAGTTACCGATTTAGCGTAGAGATTCTCAATTATTGCTATGGCAAGAGCCGCCCCTTCGGTGGGGTCCGTCCCGGCTCCCAATTCATCGAGAAGTACCAGGTCTCCTTGACCGGCATCTGATAGTATTCCAATCAAATTTTTCATATGCGATGAGAATGTGCTAAGGCTCTGCTCTATTGACTGCTCATCACCTATATCTGCGAATATTTCCCTATATACATTTATTTTTGTCCCATGGTTTGAAGGTATATGAAATCCGGACTGCGCCATCAAGGTCAATAGTCCTACGGTTTTAAGGGTAACAGTCTTCCCTCCCGTATTCGGCCCCGTAATGAGGAGCGCTTTAAAGTCCTTCCCTATCCAAACATCTGTAGGAACAACTTCATTTGCCGGTATCAATGGGTGTCTTCCCTGTTTTATGTGCATAAAACCATCCGTTGATATGACCGGCTCAACACCGTTTATTTCAGAGGCATGCCTAGCCTTTGCAAAAATTATGTCCAGTTCAATCATAAGGGATTGATTGTTTATTATCGAATCGGCAGATTCACCTACAAGCGCCGTGATTTCATAAAGTATTCGCTCTATTTCAGCCTGTTCCTTTAGCTTGAGTTCCTTCAATTCGTTATTAATGTTAACTACGGACATAGGCTCAATGAAGAGCGTCGATCCGCTTGATGACCTGTCGTGGATCATTCCCGGAACCTGATTTCTGTATTCCTGCTTGACTGGAATGCAAAAGCGATCGTCCCTTATTGTGATTAGCGCATCCTGAAGATATTTCTGTATGCTCGGAGACGCGATTATACCCTGAAGCTTAGTCCTTATTGAAGCATTCTTGGCCTCTATTCCTCTTCTTATGTTTGCAAGCTTAGGGCTTGCATGGTCCGATATTTCTTCCTCGCCCTCTATGCATCTGTCAATTTCTTCTTCAATATGTCTTGCTGACATAATGCCGGATGCTATGGAGTCAAGTATTTCATGAATGCCATCCAATGCGTCATCCTGTATATACTGCTTTACCCGCCTCGTTGTGCGAAGAGAATCAGAAACCTCAAGCAGCTGCTTTGGAATAAGATATGATCCAATCCTAGCCGTCTGTATATACTTGTTGACATCATAGAATGCACCGAAGGGCATACGCCCTCTTCTTGTAATCATCGAAAAGGCCTCGGCTGTTTCCCTCTGCTTGCTTTCTATGATTTTCGGATCGGACCAGGGCTCTATTGCTCCCAATCGGTTTCTCCCCATTTCGGAGAAGCAGAATGTCTTCATCTGTTCAATTATTTTATTGTATTCAAGTGTAACAAGAACGCGTTTGTTCACATTGCCCCTCCTCTAAACTCCACTTTTGAAAAAATGGCCTCGTGTATAATCCGATTGTTTTAATTCTTCCAAGTATTGCCAGTCGATATCCCCATCCACAATTGCCCTTTTGTGGAAGCGTATAAGCCGGCAAGCAGTATCGAAATCTTCATCAAGAAGCTCCATTCGCCAATAAACCACATTTTCGGGAGGGCTTTCAAGCAATCTTGCTGCCGTCAGGATTCTAACCGAATTAAAAATTTCTGCGTGGCAATTCTTAAGCCTCATCGGGAATTCATAACCCTTCGCATCCCTTAGGCTGAGTTTTCTATTTTCACAATCATTTTCCAAGCAAACCCCGAAGCTTTTATTCAGAGGGCAGTGATTGAGTGTCATCACAGGCAGCCTTCCGTAGACTATCATTTCTTGGCCTGCAACAGATTGCGAAAGCCCCTTTATCTGGCTTAAGTTCATCTCGGGTGAAAGGCAAACGGTTTCAAGCTCCGGAAAAGTCTCTTCCAAAAGTCTAATCGAATAGTCATTTGCAACATTTAGAGAAAAATCTCCATGAATAAGCATACCGGAATCCCTAAGCGCACGCATCTGCCCTAAATTTCCAACCTGAATTTCTTTTAAACCAAGCCGCTCGACAACAAGGAGCATTTCTTTTATTTCTCTGTCTCCCGATATTTTGAATGGAGAGTATACAACCTTATCCGATAATCCGAGCACCTCATCTAAGTTTTCAGCCCCCTTGAAGTATATCCTATCAGCGCCTTCGCTGAGCGCGACCTTAACCTGTGAAATGGTTCTAGCTGTAACCGAAACTTTTCTTTCCACTACGTATGGCTTTGCAGTTCTTTCCTCTATCTTCAAGATTTCAACCGGCTTTCTTTCGGTATGAACGACCGCTCTTTCATCGTCCATAAAATCGGCAGCCTTTCGTCTTGTTTCATTCAAAATAGATACCGGCACATAGATCCCATCATCCATTTCATAAACACTTTCTTCAATACTGTATGCCGTAGCACCCAACCTTCCAAGTTTTTCTTCCATTACGACTCGTCCTGTGGGCCTTTTTGCGGCTTCTTGAACGATATACTCCGACAAAACTTCTACCTTTCGCCCATCTCCATCCTTAAAGGAAATGCGAAATGGTTCTCCAAGTATAGCCCGCACCTCCATGCGGAGAGGCACCCTTTTGTCAGCCTTATTCATTTCTATGGCCAACCGGCGCTCCATGCTAGAATCGTGTGTCTTAAATGCCTCATAGACACCCTTCATTCGCCATCTGTTCTCTATCTCAAAAGTTTCGCCTGGCACCTTTGCCTCAAGCTCATTTCCATACCAGTTTCTATTGTCAATTCGGCAGCCATAACTCTCGCTTCCCCTTCGGAATTGAATGCCGTCTCCTAGTGAAAGTGGCTCCTTGAGTAAAATATATATCTTTCCGTTTGCTTCCGCCTTCGCAGTTCCCAGTGCGACACCTCTGTTGCCCGGGCTCTCTGAGTTAACGAGACTTCCCTTGTCTTCGGACATAAGAAATCCCTTTGTGAATTTCCTGTTAAAAATTTGGGCCAGTTCCTTCATGTCTTCCGGTTCGAACAGAGGAATGCCGCCTTTTTCCATAGCTGCCAATGCATTCCTATAGAACCTTGTCACGAAGAATACATATTCCGGACTTTTCATCCTTCCCTCTATCTTCAAGGAAGAGACTCCCGATGCCACTATTTCTTTCAGCCCATACGCTGAAAACAAGTCCTTTGTGCTAAGGAGATATCCATTGTCCAAAACAGCTTCCTGGCCTGATGTTTTCTCCAGCAACTCGTACTGCCTTCTGCATGGCTGTGCGCATGTGCCCCGGTTTCCGCTTCTGCCTCCTATTACGCTACTCATAAGGCATTGCCCCGAATAACTTATGCACAAGGCGCCATGAATGAAAACCTCTACCTCAGTTCCTTGGTTTCTTATCATTGCCTCTATTTCCGGCAGCTCCATTTCTCTTGCCGCAACTACCCTGTCAATTCCAATGTCCATTGCCGCTTTAGCGCCAAAGCTATTGTGCAAAGTAATTTGTGTACTTGCATGGCACTCGAAATCGCCAAAATATTTTTTCACGATTGCTAGCACCCCTAAATCTTGAATTATCAACGCGTCTGCATCCATAGCATAAAGTTTTTCTATATATTTCAATAGCTTTTTAATCTCATCATTAAATATGAGGGTATTAACCGTCACATAGACTTTAACTCCTCTGATGTGGCAATACCTTATCGCTTCCTTAAGCTCCTCGATTGTAAAGTTCTTTGACGAGCTTCGTGCTCCAAAGAGCTTCCACCCGAGATATACAGCATCTGCGCCCGCCTTTACGGCCGCAATTACGCATTCCATATCGCCAGATGGCGAAAGCAGTTCAATTTTATCGGCTTTCATATATTTCCCCTCATTTCTTAATACTCTTATATTGCTATTCTATTACAAAAAAACCATAATTAAAACGATGAAAAAGCGGCTAATTGCCACTTTTTCATCGTTTTAACAACTCTTCTCTCTAATTCTCAAAAGCATCCATGAATTCCGCGAGTTCCGTTTTACTCTGAATAAGCTTCACTTCGCATTCGACCAGCTTGTCCTTAAGCTCATCAATCTTTTTCTCGAGATTGCGATTCCCTTCGTCTTTTTCTTCAATATTTTTTTCTCTTGAGGCTATGGCTTTCTTAAAGTGCTCCTCGTTTCTTTTGAATGCTTCGGAAGCCTTTTTCTCTTCTTCAACAGCATTTTCAAGACGCTCTATATCGAAAGCCCTCTCATTAAGCAGCCCCTTCAAGTCGGCAATTTCATTTTCCATTTCCTTAATGGCTTTGTCTGGAGCCTGGTTTGTTTCTTCGAGCTCATCAATCTTTTCCTTCTCGCCAAAAAGCTCCTCGGACATGTTGAGCGCAGCCAGAACAGCAACCATAGCAGTACTCAGCTTCCTATTCTTTCCGGATATTTCCCTCATCTTGTCATCCACATAGTTGGACAAGCGCTGTATTTGTTCCCTGTCTTTATCGCTTACTATAGCATATTCCTGTCCGTATATTTTTACAATCGCCTTGTTTTTTGTTGTCACAAGCAACAGCCCCTTTTATAGTTGTCATGATTAAAGATTCTATGCAATTAGGCTATATCCTTTATTTATTTCATAAGTTCCGCTTTAAGTTCAATCTCCAAAGCCCTTACAATGTCTCCGAAATGAAGATTGACTTCTTCATCCTTGAGTGTTCTTTCCGTTGATTGGAACAAGAGGGCATAGGTTACGTTCTTGCAGCCTGCCTCGATTTGCTTGACCCGGGGCTACTTCAGGCGTATAAGATATTGACGCAACTTCAAAAACTGCTATACGTTATTTTAAATCAGTTTCCAAGTCGCAAAAGCAAAAACAGCTTAAAGAGATTTTTTCATCTCCTCAAACTGCTTTTACAAACAACTCTATCTATCCTTATGATTTTCTGCCAACACAATTTGACGAAGAACCCTATTGATTACGAATCGCAATATGATTGATTGCAGACTCATTAATTCCTAAGTTCGCCACCAAGAGATTTCTTCAAACGCTCGATAATTGCATTTGCCTTACTGTCTATCTCCTCAGATGTCAACGTCTTATGGAGCGACCCTATTACCACTCTGAAAGTGACAGACTTTTTATTGGTTGGGATCTGCTTTCCTCGATACTCATCCACAAAAGATACATCCTGGATCAAGTCATCCGCTCCAACCTTGCCAACAATGACATTCAGTATCTCTTCCCACTTCACCGACTGGTCAAACAACATTGAAACATCGTAGTCTACCAGAGGATATCCAGGAAGATGAGCGAATTCGTTGGTTCTTGATGGATGTGTTTTCAAGGTGTCCATATTGAATTCGAACAGCAACACGGAAGAGTTGTCAATTCCGCAATCAAGAGAAGCTTTCTTCGAAAGCAAGGCAAGGTCTCCCACCCTTTCCCCTTGATGCAGGATATTGAGCCAGACAACGCCATCTGCCCATACGGGCTTCTCAAGTTTATCAAAAGTCAACGGTTCCATGTGCACATAACCAGGCATGGCCTCAATTATTCCCTTGGCTCTCCGGAAAAGCTGATTCACATTCGCAACATTGCCAACCAAGGCGCCGGCCGTGTTTGTCAGCTCAAGAGGAAGAGATTCTTTTGCATCATATGGCGCTGAATAGCTATGGTCATGCATCACTTGTGCCGTCTCGAATATCATAAACTCATTGAAGTACCTGAGATTGTTTGAGACTGCCTCACAGATGTTGGGCAAGAGCGTTGAGCGTATGTGGCTTTCACTGGGTGATGGCGGCGTTGAAAGAGAAAGCATCCCTTCTGTGCTCTGCATCACAGCTTCAACATATTCATCGCTCATCCAAGGATACGTAAAGACTTCTTGCATCCCACATCTGAATGCCAAATATTCCTTGATATTCCTGTCAAGATCAATTTTGATCTGATTGATCGCCCCATCAAATGAAGTGGTGATGGGTTTCGGATCGAACCTCTCATAACCATACATTCTTGCGATTTCTTCCATGATATCATCCGGAATGGAAACATCACCAGTTGAACGCCATGTAGGGCTTACAACATGCAGGGTGTCCTTATCATAACTCACATCAAAACCAAGTTGACCAAGCTTGTCAGTTATATATTCATTGGGAATACGTATACCCAATCTCTTCTCCAACCAGCTTAGTGAAACATCAATCTCTGTCCGCTTGAGAGGCTCAGGATAGATATCTCTAAACCCAGTGACAGCTATATTCGGATATAATTCTGTGAACAGCCCCATAGCCATTGATAATGCAAAATCAGCCCGCTCTGGATCTAAAGCTTTTTCATAACGCGTCGCCGCTTCCGTTCGGGTCTCATACCTGGCAGCAGTACGTCTAATATTTGTCGCTTTAAAATTGGCAATTTCGAGGATAACCTTGTCAGTTTCAGGCAGAACCGAGTCCTTCGATCCACCCATGACCCCGGCCAAACCAAGGGCACTCTTGTTGTCGGTTATTACCAAATCATCCGTTGAAAGTGTCAGTGTTTGATCATTTAAAAGCAGTAATTCCTCTGCTTCTTTGGCACGCCTAACAGTTATGTTTCCTTCAATGTTATCTGCATCAAAAGCGTGAGTCGGTTGTCCCGTCGCCAACATCACATAATTTGTAATATCCACCAATGCGTTGATCGGTCGCATGCCAACCCGCCAAATACGACTTTGCATCTCGAATGGAGATGGTTTTACCGAAAGTCCTTCGATTCTGACGGCAATATATCTGGGACATCTCTGAGTATCTTCCACATTGATTGTAAAATCGGGTGTGTTTGGTGGAACAAAGGCTTCAAAATCCATAAGTGGAAGATTATACAATGCGGCAACCTCACGAGCGATGCCGTAATGTCCCCACAAGTCAGGACGGTTTGATATTGATTTATTATCTATTTCGAGAATAACATCATTAAGGCCCAGAGCATCCGCCAGCCCTTCTCCAGCCTTGGCTCCAAAAGCGGAAAGATCCAATATTTCCGCTTCTTCAGTGCTTGGGAATAATTCAGACAACCCTATTTCCGATGCAGCGCAAATCATGCCGTAACTCTCTACACCACGTAATTTTACATTGCCTATTTCAACAAGTTCTCCTGCGCCATGCCATCTAGCCTTTGCGCCCGGACGCGCAACAGCTACTTTCATGCCCTCGGTCAAATTTATTCCGCCACATACGATGTCACGCACTTCATCGTTGCCTATATCAGTCTTGCATACTTTCAGCCTGTCGGCATTGGGATGCGGAAAAACCTCTTTAACAACACCAACAACCATATTGTCAAATTTACTCGCCAACTCAAGGACACCCTCAACTTCAACGGTGGACATCGTCAGATCGTAGGCGAGACGTGACAGGTCCATATCATTTGGAATCTTTACATATTCCTTTATCCAATTCAATGATAATTTCATTTGATTTCCCTCCTATTTGAACTGACTTAGAAATCTAAGGTCTGCACTGTGAAAAAGCCGAACATCATCCACACCGTAACGCATCATGACCAAGCGGTCCAAACCGATGTTTACGTAAAATCCTGTATACTTGTCAGGATCAATTCCAGCAGCACGAAGAACATTGGGATGCGGTGATCCACCAGGCATTATTTCTATCCAACCAACATGTTTGCAGACACTGCAACCTTTCCCGCCACACACCAAACACCCCATGTCGATCTCAAATCCAGGCTCTACAAACGGGAAAAATCCCAAACGCATCCGTACCGGCACCTCACGGCCAAAAACCTTTGACAAAATGCTTTTTATCATGATTTTACCCGAAGAAAAATTGAAATCTTCTTGGACAATCAATGCCTCATACTGAAAAAATGCCCTCTCGTGACGTGCATCGGTCGTCTCGTTACGGTACACTCTTCCCGGATACACAAAACGATATGGGGGCTTGTGTGTCTGCATGTAGCGGACACTGCCTCCAGTTAGATGTGGACGCAGGCAAAGCCTGTCACCACCCTGCCCTGTATCATGACCGTTCAGCCAATAGGTATCCATACTCTCTCTTGCAGGATGTTCAGGTGGAAAGTTTAATTTGTCAAAAGCGTATAATTCACTTGTAATATCTTTTTCCTGAAATATTTCAAATCCCATTGAACGAAAAGCATCGTTCAAATCATAGCACATCTGAGTAATCGGATGTAATCCACCACTATTCGGCAATACGCCGGGCACACTGCAATCAAAATCAGGAGAAATTTCCGAGGCCTTTAGTTTTAATTCCTCCATGCGTGATTCAATCAAAGCTGTAAAACTTTTTTTCAACTTATTCGCTTCTCTCCCTATTTCTGGACGAATTGAAACATCAAGCTTAGGGATTTCTTTTAATATCTTGGTGAGTGATCCCTTTTTTCCGAGAATCGACGCCTTGACCTCTTGCAATTCAACTTCATTTTGTGCCATTGCAATCCTTTTCTCCCCTTCGAGGAGCAAAGTGTTCAATTCTTCTTTCATCAATTTTCCCTCCGTTGTTAATATTTTTTCAAATTTTACAATAATACGTTATATTCACTCAAATTACACACTACTAAACCTGAATTAAACCCATTTCTTATGAAATCATATACTTCATGATTATGAAACGAGGGTGGCTCTACACCCTTTGGCTTTTCCCAGTATTTGCTGGAGTTTTTCCTTCATGTCCTTCTCCTTTCAATTTTGCCTGCGAACATTTTTACAAAAATAAAAAAAACCTTCTCCACAAGGGACGAAAGTTTTCGCGGTACCACCCTAATAACCGATTTCTCGGCCACTCGATATTTTTAACGCAATAACACGTCCAACTCTACTTAAAGTTCAAGTCGGAAGCTCCGGAACGAACTTGGGCGAACCATTTTCCCGCGGATGCTTCCAGCCTATGGCATCCACTCTCTTATCGGCATTAATTCGCTTACTTTTTTCCATCTAAGCCTATGTATTTTAAACACTATGAAGCCAAATCCTTGTAAATCAAATATGCATTGACATTTCCAGTAATCAGAAAAACATTCCAAAAGAATCTGGTACTTTTCTTCATAACGGCTGCACCCCTTTGAATTACTGACTTTTATCAAAATGATTATATCATAGGGCACAAATATTTACAATGAAATTATGTCAATTATTCTGTAATTTTGAAATTTTCTAACAATTTCTTTTCATTGCTATGTCGTAAAGCAAAATTCCAGCTGCCACCGAAGCATTTAGCGACTCTGCACGACCTATAATAGGTATTTTAACTGATTCATCACAAATGTCAAGTATTTCGTCCCGAATACCTGATCCCTCGTTGCCTATGACAAGGCAAACCTTTTCGCCATAGTCCATTTCTCTGTATTCCCTTGCTCCCTTCAAATCGGCGGCTATTATCCTGTATCCACCACGCTTCAAATCTTCAATAAATTGCTTGCCAGGAACCTTTTGTATTACCGGCAAATGAAACACCGAACCCATTGCACTTCTAAGCACTTTTGCGTTGTATGCGTCTACGCTGCCGGAGGAAATAGCGACGCACTCTGCTCCGGCGGCATCGGCAGTTCTTATAACCGTACCAAGGTTCCCCGGATCTTGCATACAATCAAGATAAATCATGAATCCTTGGGGCTTTTGAGGGATGTCTTCAAATTCATTCGATGGCATTTTAGCAATTGCTAAAATGCCCTGTGAATTGACTGTATCAGATATGTATTCGAACACTTCTTCGTCTGCTTCAATCGCTTCCGTTCCAGATTCGGAAAGCCTCTCGACAAGAATAGCCTTCTTCTTGTCAACAGATTCGACATACAAAACAGTCTTAATAATCAAGACGCTATCAGCTGCATCCTCTATAAGTCTATATCCCTCGAGAAGTATTTCACTGTACTTCTCACGGTATTTTTTCTTTTCAAGGGATTTTATTCTTTTTATTGTTTCGTTCTGCTTTGAAATAATTTTCTTCATTTTCTACCTTTCGCTCAATCTGCTTAGATCTTCGTTATTGCCAACTACTATAAGGGTATCGCCCTCTTCTAATATATCATCAGCATTTGGGGAAATATTTATCTTGGAATTCCGCTTGATAGCCATTACATTTACACCGAACTTGGCACGCATGTTGATTTCAAGCAGATTTTTCCCAATCCATTTCGGAAGGGTCTGGGTTTCAACAACGCTGTAATCCTCCGACAATTCTATATAATCAAGTATGTTGGATGAAATAAGGTTGTTGGCTATTTTCACTCCCATTTCCCTCTCGGGGAAGACAACCCTGTCAGCACCTGTTTTATAAAGGACCTTCGCATGAAGATCATTCATCGCTTTCGAAACGACATATTTCAGTCCCAATTCCTTCACCATAAGCGTCACTAATATGGATGCCTGCATGTCATTTCCTATGGCTATAACCGCCACATCAAAGTTTCGTATGCCCAATGCATTTAAGGAAGATTCATCCGTTGCGTCGGCCTGCACTGCATGTGTAACATGCTCTACTATTCCCTGCACGGCCTCTTCGTTCTCATCTACCGCCAACACCTCATGCCCCAAAGAATAAAGCGTCTTGGCCAGGCTTGAACCGAACCGACCGAGACCTATAACTACAAATTGTTTTTTCATGTCAATCCCCCTCCTTTATCCTACACTTACCTTGCCTTCCGGATATTTTATGAGTTTCTTCCGCTTCTGCTGCCTGTGAGCAACGGCTACAGCCAATGTCATGGGACCCAAACGGCCTATGAACATTACAAAGGCTATTATTATTTTCCCCGAATTGCTTAAGTGCGGCGTGATTCCAAGACTTAGACCAACGGTTCCAAATGCAGAGGTCGTTTCAAACAATATGTCCATAAAATCTACCCCTGTTTCCGTAAACGACAACAGCATTGTACCTACTATAACAATTGTAAAAGAGGCACTCACTAAAGCCAACGCCCTGTTGACAATATCCCTAGGAATCCTTCTTTTAAAGATTTCAGTTTCATCTCTTCCATTCGCCATCGAAGCCATAGTAAAAAGAAGGATTCCAAATGTCGTTACTTTTATTCCCCCAGCTGTTGAACCTGGCGCACCTCCTACAAACATAAGTATTATAGTTAAAATCTTGGTTGAAAGAGTCGCCCCATCCATAGAAATAGTGTTGAATCCAGCAGTACGCGGCGTTATCGAATGAAACAGCGACGAAAGAATCTTACCTTTTCCCGACAGATTCCCCATCGTTTGCGGATTATTGAATTCAAAAACAAATATCGATATGAAGCCAATCAGTATAAGAATGCCTGTCATGTAAAGCGTCAGCTTCGAGTGAAGGGAAAACCTTCGGTTAATCCTTTTTTTCGCTGTTCCGAATTCAAAAAGATCAACCAGAACCGTAAATCCCAATCCGCCGAGTATAATAAGAAAACCCACTGAAAGGGTTACCAACGCATCATCGGCAAAACGAGCAAGGCTTCCGAAATTCCCCATTAAATCGAATCCCGCATTGCAAAATGCAGAAACAGAATGGAATACGGCAAAACCAATTCCCTTTGCCCATCCATACATGGGCACAAAGCGAAATGATAAAAATGCTGCTCCTATTGTCTCTATTGCTATTGTGCCAATTATTATATTTTTTGTAAGCCTAACAACGCCCGATATTGTAACCTGATTTAAAGCCTCTTGCATAAGAAGGCGTTCCTTAAGGGAAATCCTCCTGCCTACGACCAATGCTATCAGAGTAGTCATTGTCATGAAGCCGAGCCCTCCGACTTGGATAAGAATCAATATTACACCCTTTCCGAAGAGTGTCCAATACGACGCAGTATCACCGACAACAAGCCCTGTGACACAAACAGCCGAGGTGGCTGTAAATATTGCATTTACAAACCCCACACTTTCCCCATTTGCCGAAGCAGCCGGAAGTGTTAAAAGCCCCGCCCCTATCAAAATCATGGCCACAAATCCCAAAACCAATATCTGCGCCGGATTCAGGCTGTATTTTTCGCTTATTTTTTTTCTGCTGATATCCTCCACCCCCTTAGTATAAGTGGTTTTAATATTATATCACTAATACCTCCAAAATATAAGAACAGCGAGCAAAATACATCTGGTAGCATGCAGTGGGCAGTAAACAATTAAATGATATGGGACAGATACCAAAGAACAAGAAAAAAGCCTCTATTCCACCGTGCAACGATGAAATTGAGGATTTATTGCGAATCCCAGATGTACAAGAAACCCCAAGTTCAAGGCGTTGCCACAAGTCTGAGAGGCTAGCGTATTTTTTATACGCGACCGAACGACTTTTGGCAGACAACGATGAAATTGAGGCTTTATTGTTTATCTGGGTTTATTGAAGCTTTTCCTTTGCAATCTCTACAATCTTAGCAAAACCTTCTGCATCATGGATGGCCATTTCCGAAAGCATCTTTCGGTTGATGCTGATGTCTGCGAGCTTGAGTCCGTTCATGAATTTACTGTAGCTCATACCGTTTTGTCTTGTTCCGGCATTAATTCTTGAAATCCAAAGTTTACGGAAATCTCTCTTCCTCAATTTTCTGCCGGTATATGCAGATCTAAGAGCTCTCATTACTGCCGGGTTAGCTGCTCTGAAAGTCTTGCTCTTCGATCCATAATAACCCTTGGCGAGTTTTAATATTTTTTTATGTTTTTTCTTAGCGTTAATTGCCTTTTTTACTCTTGCCATTGTTTTCTACCTCCCTTGCTGCCAAATTTATTTTACAGATATGGCAATACTTTTAAGATCCTTTTGTAATCAGCACTTGATACAGTAGCCGCTTTTCTAAGATTTCTCTTTCTCTTTGACGATTTTTTATTCAAGATATGGCTTGTAAAGGCCTTGTGTCTCTTCAATTTGCCAGTACCTGTTTTCTTGAATCTCTTTGCAGCGCCTCTATGAGTCTTCATTTTTGGCATAACGATTCCTCCTTCCAAAATCTTATTTATCAATCGGTGCCAAGAAAGCCACCATGCTACGGCCTTCCATTTTTGCTCTTTTATCAATAGTGCCGTAATCAGCAACCATCTCAACAAAATTATCGATTACACCGTATCCCATTTGGGTATTTCCCAACTGTCTGCCTCTGAATCTTAGAGCAACCTTGACCCGATCCCCATCTTCAAGGAATTTACGCGCGCGTTTGGCTTTTGTCTCTAGGTCGTGTTGTTCGATGTTCAAGCTCAAGCGGATTTCCTTGATCGTAATCTGCTTCTGCTTCTTTTTAGCTTCCTTAATTTTCTTTTGCTGCTCATACTTGAACTTACCGTAATCCATGATTCTGCAAACTGGCGGTTTTGCGTTTGGAGCTACCTTTACGAGATCCATTTTCTTCTCGACAGCCAACTCCATCGCTTGCTTGATGGATACTACACCCAACTGCTCTCCGTCATCACCGACCAACCTAACTTCTCTGTCACGAATTGATTCGTTCAACTCAAAATTCTTAATAATTGTCCACCTCCTGTGTAATTTTCCATACTCCCTAAACAATATAAAAGCGGATGCCGAAGCATCCGCAAAAAAGACATGTGAATTAAAATCCTTCATCTGTCCATATTAGCCCCAACGGATCTTTCCGCAAGGCGAGAAGCGGATAACTTCTACTTTGTTTTACTAGAGCATTTTATCACCTGATTGCTCTTTTGTCAACTCTCAGGCAAAATCTTTCCTTCAACATTTTTAATGATTTCAGCCATGAAGTCTTCGATCTTTGCGCTTCCAAGATCACCCTTGTCTCTTGACCTTACCGAAAGAGTTTCAGATTCGACTTCCTTGTCACCGATTATTACCATGTACGGCACTTTTTCAAGTTGGGCTTCTCTTATTTTGTACCCGATTTTTTCATTTCTGGCATCCATCTCAACCCGGATGCCTCTTGCAGACATCGATTTCACGATTCCTTCGGCATAACCTAAATGCTTGTCATTAATGGTCAAGACCCTAACCTGCTCAGGAGAAATCCAAAGCGGGAACTTGCCTGCGAAATGCTCGATGATTATTCCTATGAACCTCTCTATGCTTCCGAATGCAACCCTGTGGATTACAATCGGTCTATGCTTTTCGCCATCTTTTCCGATGTATGTCAAATCAAAGCGCTGCGGCAATTGGAAGTCAAGCTGTATAGTTCCGCACTGCCAAGTCCTTCCCAGACTGTCCTGAAGATGGAAATCTATTTTAGGGCCATAGAAGGCGCCGTCTCCCTCATTGACTACATATGAAAGGCCCATTTCCTTAAGGGCACCCTCGAGAGCCGTTTCAGCCATGTTCCATTCTTCATCCGACCCAAGAGCCTTTTCCGGCTTGGTTGAAAGCTCAACAAAATATTTCAGTCCAAAGGTTGAATACACCTCGTCAAAGAGAGCGGCAACACCCTTTATCTCGTCTTTTATTTGCTCCGGTAGCATGAAGATGTGTGCATCGTCCTGGGTAAACGACCTGACTCTCATGAGTCCGTGAAGCGCACCCGAAAGCTCATGCCTATGGACCCTTCCTATTTCACCTACACGCATTGGAAAATCTCTATATGAATGAGGCTCCATATCATATACAAGCATTCCACCGGGACAATTCATTGGCTTGATTGCATAGTCCTCATCGTCAATCTTAAGCGAATACATGTTTTCCTTATAATTTTCCCAATGGCCCGATGTCTCCCAAAGCGATCTATTGAGTATGATTGGGGTCTCTATTTCAACATATCCCCATCTCTTGTGAACCTCTCTCCAATAATCAAGAAGCAGATTCTTCAGTACAGTTCCTTTTGGAAGAAAGAATGGAAATCCAGGCCCCTCTTCCATCATTGCGAAGAGTTTTAGTTCTTTTCCCAGTTTTCTGTGGTCTCTCTTCTTAGCCTCCTCGATTCTTTCGAGGTATTCGTCAAGCAATTTCTTTTTCGGGAACGCCGTCGCATAAATTCTCTGAAGCATCTTGTTTTTCTCATCGCCTCTCCAGTAAGCACCCGCTACACTCATTACCTTGACAGCTTTAACATATTTGGTTGATGGAAGGTGGGGTCCTGCGCAAAGGTCTACCCAATCAGCCATGCGATAGAACGATAAAACAACATCCTCCGGCAAATCGTTTATCAGTTCGATCTTGTAGCCTTCGTTTCTTTCTTCCATGTATTTGATTGCCTCGGCTCTCGACAATTCAAACCTCTCGAGCTTCTGGTCTTCCTTAACAATCTTCATCATTTCGGCTTCAATCTTCTCGAAATCTTCAGCAACAAAAATATGCTCCGATTCGAAGTCATAGTAAAAGCCGTCCTTGATTGCCGGACCTATTGCAAGCTTGGTCCCCGGATAAAGCCTTTGAACCGCCTCAGCCAATATGTGTGATCCTGTATGTCTGAAGACATTCTTGCCTTGGGGTGAATCGAATGTAAAAAGACTGAGCTCTCCGTCAGAATCAAGTTCCTTGTTCAAATCTATGGTCTTGCTGTTAAACTCAGCGGCTACTGCTTCTTTGGCCAACCTTCCGCTTATTTCCTTTGCGATTTCATAGGGCGATGTACCTTTTTTTACCCTAATTTCTTTTCCATCTTTCAAAGTAATTGTTATGTTTTCCATAGAACATCCTCCTTTTTTATCAAAAAATAAAAAGCTCATCCCTGAAAGGGACGAGCATATACCCGCGGTTCCACCCTGATTGTAAGAAACCCCTCAAACTTTTATCGCATCGCTGCGTCGGCCTTTTCGCTGCATGTTAATAGGACCAATGCTCCGGGGTAGTACGGCATGAGCCATTTCGGAACGGTCTCAGCAACTCCGGCCCTCTCTGTACGACTGTTTCCCATGTCAAATCCCCTTCATAGCATATGATTATTAAATTGTAATTATCTACTATTATAAGTTTTTATACCCTTTTGTCAACTGCTTAAATACAATTGTCTGTATTCTATGACCCACAAATGATTATGTCCTCTTATGTATAGCGGAAAAAGCGATAACTAAGTCCCCTTGCATTTCCTTGCTTGATTGGATATCTCTTTTTCTTCTTATGTTTATCTTAATAGCAACCTTTATGGTATGACTCTCCGTATCATAATCAAAAGGAACATTTCCCAGTTATTCCTTAAAGCAATAACCCCGTCCCCATGCTTTCCTTTCCTGATTCAGAATTTCAATCCACGCACCCACGAGGGGTGCGACAAGACAAAGGACACTGTGTGGTATATGTCATAAGCAATTTCAATCCACGCACCCACGAGGGGTGCGACCAAGGGAACACCGCAAAGCATGGACTCGAGATGGCAATTTCAATCCACGCACCCACGAGGGGTGCGACCTTTCCGTTTGTTGCCCCTTGATCCCAAGCCTTTTATTTCAATCCACGCACCCACGAGGG
>JAENWJ010000012.1 GCA_016649995.1 Peptostreptococcaceae bacterium | reverse complement strand
GATATGAACATTTATTGAGGGTGCAGTAATTTACAGTATTAATCATTTGTCTTTGTTTTTGCTTTTACTGCCCACTGCCCACTGCTTACTGCTTACTGCTTACTGCTTACTGCTTACTGCTTACTGCTTACTGCTTACTGCTTTCTGCACGCTGTTTTCTTTGCTTCCGCCGCCTCGGCCAATATAAAGCTGTAGATTCCGCCTATGACGACTAATCCGCCAACTAGGCGTGGAAGGGTTGGGACTTCACCGAGGAGGATGATTGCGAATATGGTGGCCAGCACCGGCTCGCCCAGAATTGCCGTGGAAACAAAGGTCGGATGGACATGTCCAAGACCCCAATTGAAGATTGAGTGGCCAAGCAGGGTACAGACGACGGCAAGAGCCAGAAAAATGGCCATTTCCCTCATGGAATATCCCGTCAGGGGCGTTGATGTCGCAAGACTCATAATAAATAGTACTATTGTGCATGTAGTATAGACTATGAATGTATAGCCTGTTACAGAGAGGTTTTTTCTGGCGTAGCGTCCTATTAGCATATAGGCTGCAACGGTTACGGCGCCGACCATTGCAAGAAAATCGCCGTAAAGCACATTGCTGCCCATGGAGGAATCACCAAGAGAGATTATTACGCTTCCGACGATGGCTGCGAGAATGCTTGCGACCGACCGCAATGACGACTTTTCCCTATAAATTAAATAGCTGCCCAACACTACGAATACCGGCTGAGTGTTTACGAGCACTGTTGAGCTAGTGATTGAAGTATAACGAATTGAACTTATCCAGGAAGCGAAATGGAGTGCGAGGAAAATTCCACTTATGATGCACAGAATAAAAGTTTTTCGGTCCATTCGTTTCATTTCCGGAATGTGCTTTGCAAAAAAGACTGGTGCCAAGAGCAAAGAAGTTAGACCTAGGCGGTAAGTCGCTATTGCAAGAGACGGGGCGTCGGAAATCCTTGTAAGTATAGAAGAGAATGATGTGAAGAAAACTCCTATGAGGATAATTGTTTTGGGGTTTATTTTTTTTGACATGAATTATTCTCCTTAGTTTATTTCTGATTTCTATTCTACATTATAAATCGAGGTATTTGTTGCCTAAAAGTGTTTAAAAACAAAAACAGGGGTATCAAATTACTGTAGGGTCTCAAATGGAACCGGTTGAATCTTGTTTTGTGAATGTATTTGTAATGGCAGATGGTGTCTTCTGTTGCGTAGAAATGTTCTTAAAGATATCGGTCGGTTCCATGTGCCTTTTTTTCACGCTTAATCGTGTGCTATAATATTACTTGACTACGGGATTGGGAGTGATGGCATGGAGGACTATATATTCAACGTTCTTGCTAGTGAAGTATATTCTAAAGAGTATCTTCTGTTTGATGAGAATAAAGAAATTAGTGAAGTTGTAACCATGATGCTCAAAAAAAACATGCACGAAGCGTTCTTCAAGAATAAAGAAGGATTACTTACAGGCATATTGACGTTTAAAGATCTTGCTGTTATCTATGAAGAGGAAAACAACAAGTATTTTCCTGCGAAAGCTTTTATGAAAATGAAGCTCATTACTGCATACCGAGAATTTACAATGCGCGAGTGCCGCGATTTAATGATTAATGAAGGGATAGGGCGTTTGCCTATCTTGGAAAATGGAATCCTGAAAGGTGTTATTCGGAAGGAAGAGGTCAGGCAATTCTATTACATGAAGACCGAACGCCTGATGAACCAAATGAATTATTTGGTGCATCATACTTATGAGGCTATTTGCGTCATAGATCCGGACGGAATTGTCTTTATATGGAATAAAAGCAGTGAAAGGCTTTACGATATTGCAAGTGAAGAAATAGTCGGCAAACATATTGGAGACTATTTCCCGAACGCGATGGGACTGAAGGTGCTTAAAACAAAAAAACCGGTAAAAAACGCATTGCACCGGCCACGTAAAGATTCATATGTCATCATCAATGCTTTTCCTATATATATAGATGGAGAATTCACAGGGGTTGTTACCACAGACCGGGACGTTACGGAAATAAATAATCTTGCTTATGACTTGGGCAAGGCAAATGATGCAATTGCAATGCTGGAAAATCATATAAAGGAAATATCAGGGGATAATTTCAAGAATATCATTGGAAACAGCCTCGAATTAAACGAGTGCATAAAGGTGGCTAAACAGATAGCCAAGACGGAAACATCCATATTGATAACGGGCGAAAGCGGAACAGGCAAGGAAATATTTGCCCGAGCCATTCATGATTACAGCGGAAGAGAAGGAATGTTTGTTCCTGTAAACTGTAGTTCCATACCGTCCGAGCTTTTTGAAAGCGAGATGTTTGGTTATGTCGAAGGGGCTTTTACCGGTGCGAGAAAGAAAGGTAAAGCCGGTCTTTTTGAATTAGCCAACGGAGGAACTATTTTTCTTGATGAGATAGCTGAAATGCCATTGCAGATGCAGGCAAAGCTTCTAAGGGTCCTTCAGGAAAGGCGACTCAGAAGAATAGGGGACGAGAAAACCATTGATATTGATATCCGGGTAATATCAGCCACAAATAAAAATCTTATGGATATGGTTGACGAGAAATCATTTAGGGATGATCTTTATTATCGCTTGCAGGTTGTCAACATAGAATTGCCTACACTCAAGGAACGGCATAATGATATAATGCTGCTTGCGCGGCATTTTTTGAACGAGATGGCCGAAAAAAACAAGCGTAGAATTCCTGAACTTGACAAGGATGTAATTAATGCCTTGCGTGAATACAAATGGAAGGGAAACATAAGGGAACTGAAAAATGTCATGGAATATATAGTTGTTGTGTGTGGGGAGGATGGGCTTGCCACGCTTGAAACTTTGCCGGCCAACATGCGCTTTGAGTGTCCTAAGGACTTCATCAGCAAAGAGGATATTGAAATGGATTTGAAAAAGGCGGTTCAAAATCTGGAAATTAATCGAATCAGGTTTGCCCTGGAAGAGGGCAATGGCAATAAGAAAAAGGCTGCTGAGATCCTAAACATACCAAGAACCACCCTTTATTATAAAATGGAACAACACAAGATTAAATAGTGTCAACAAACTGACGTGTGTCGACAAACTGACACACGTCAGTTTGTTTGTTAAATCACAATCAAATTTTAATAAAAAGAAATTTGATTCGATATATTTTTTGAATTGTGCAAAAAAAAGTAAACGCGCAAAGTTGAAAATAGTCGTATAGCTTGGAATTACACGATTCACAGAATTATAATTCCGAACAGAAAGACTGAATACATTGAATAATGCAAAAATTAGCAGCTCGTGAAAAGTGTCGGAATACTGACATATTGTATTTACAAATAAATATGGATGAGCTCATAGAAAAAAACTATATAACGATTAATTGTTGAAAACGCTGGAACACAGCGGTTTTTTTTATTTTTTGGCATGAGTTGGCATGCAAGTTGCGTAAATAATAGGTGTGATTAAAAAATAACAAAGTCTCTATTAGGGGAACTTTTTAAGGAGGTGAAATAATGGAAGCAGCTGTCAATATTGAAAGCAAAATTGGATTTATTGAAAAGCCCGATAAAAAAGTGGTTCTTCCCTTGAAGCAGCATGTTGGCGGACCATGTAAACCTATAGTTGCTGTAGGAGATTTGGTTGAAAGAGGCCAATTGATTGCAGTCCCGGAGGGTTTGGGAGCTAATATACATGCAAGCGTCAAAGGTGTCGTAGAATCTCTCGGAAATGGATCAATAGCAATTAAGGCGGATGCTGAGCAGCCGGAAGATTTTGTGAAGATCAATGAAACCGACAGCCTAATCGATGCTCTTAAGGAAGCAGGAGTCGTTGGAGCTGGCGGAGCGGGATTCCCGACAGGAATCAAGCTCGGAACAAAGCTTGTCGGGGGATATGTTATTGCCAATGCGGCAGAGTGTGAGCCGGTTCTTAACCATAACACACTTTACATTGAAGATAATGCTGACGTTATTGTAAGAGGTGTCAAATACGCGATGGAAATAACTGAGGCGGCTAAGGGAATTATTGCAATAAAAAACAAAATCCATAACAAGAAAGCCATTGCGGTTTTGAAAAAAGCTTGTGCTAAAGAAATAAAAGTGGAAGTAAAGCTTTTGCCGGACATGTATCCAGCAGGAGACGAAAGAGTCATAATAAGAGAACTCTTGGGAGTGGAGCTTCAGCCTGGTCAATTGCCTCTTGAAGCAAACGCTGTCATCTGCAATATTGAAACAATGAAAAACATGGTTTGGGCTATTGAAGACAGACGACCTGTCATTACAAAGGATGTAACTGTTGGAGGACGACTTAAGAATGCCAAGAAGGGCAAGGTTTTCTTCAACGTTCCAATCGGCACTGATTTTGAAACACTTATTGAAGCATCTGGTGGTTACTATGGACGCCATGGTGAAATTGTTGCTGGCGGAGCTTTCACAGGAAAGAAAGGATCTGAAAAGTCAACGGTTACAAAAACAACCGGAGGAGTTTTGGTTGCAATGCCTTTCCCGAATGAAAAGCGAAAGGTCGGCATCATAGCATGCGAATGCGGAGCGCAGGAAGAAAGGCTTAGGGAAATCGCGGCTGAAATGGGAGCCGAGGTAGTTGCAGAAAAGAAATGCAAAAGAATGAAGGACGATGGTAGAGGACGTTATCGTTGTGAACTTCCGGGTTCTTGTCCGGGTCAAGCCGAAACGGTTCTTTATCTCAAGAAGCATGGTGCCGAGGTTATTCTAACCGGAACCTGCCAGGATTGAACGAACACCGTCATGAAAGTAGCTCCCAGTTTGGGAGTTCCGGTGTATCACAGTACTGACCACGTTCTTAGGGCTTGTGGTCACAAGCTCTACAGACGAATTAAAGACTAAGAATAGGGGGAAAGAAAAATGTCTATTACTTTGGAAACTGCAAAGGAGCATGCCAATGATGTGGCTGTAACTTGCTGCAGATTCGAAGCAGGTATGGTTGTAACACCTGAAAATCTGGAAGATCCTGAAATACTTCCTGATCTTGAGGATTCCGGCCTGTTGGAAATACCCGAAAACGTCTTGACTATCGGACAGGTGTTGGGTGCGACATTGAAAATAACTGTTGATTCGCTAACACCACTTGTTCCATCAATGCTTGATGGTTTCAAAGAAGCTGAAGTGAAAAAAGAGGAAGTTATAGAAGAGCCTGTAGCTGAAGAAGCAATCGCTCCAGTAGCACCCGTTGCACCGGTTATGACTATGGGTACTCAGGGTGGAGTTGTAAGAATCCACATTGGCGAGGGCAGAGATATAAATCTTGAATTCCCGCTCACAGTAGCCGGCGCAGTTGCCGGTGGCGTAATGCCTGCAGGAATAGTAGTTCCTGTGGATGCACCGGCTCAAGCCGAGGCTGTCGCCAATGCTCCTGTTCAAGAAGCAAAAGTAATAAGAAGCCTTACGAGAAAGCATTTCGTAATCGACAAGGTTGAGTTTGGACCGGAAACAAAAATAGAAGGAACAACGCTTACGATTCGTGAAGACATCTGCAAAGATGCAATCGAGACTGAAAAGCTTGTTATAGATATGAAAATTGAAATAATTACACCTGATAAATACGACACATATAGTGAAACGCTCATGGATATTCAACCGATTGCTACGAAGGAAGAGGGCGAAGTCGGAGATGGAATCACAAGAGTAGTTGATGGAACAATAGTTGTCGTTACAGGTACCGATGAAGACGGAGTTCAAATCGGCGAATTCGGATCATCAGAAGGAATATTAGACAGAAACATCATGTGGGGACGTCCGGGAGCTCCCGAATTCGGAGAAATATTCATCAAGACACAAGTTACTGTTAAACGCGGAACCGGAATGGAAAGACCAGGACCGATGGCTGCGCACAGAGCAACTGATGTTGTTACTCAGGAAATTCGTGAAGCTTTGAAAACTTTGGATGAAAGCCTCGTTGTAGATACTGAAGAATTTATTCAAACAAGACATCCTGGAAAGAAAAGAGTAGCATTCATCAAGGAAATAATGGGACAAGGAGCAATGCATGATAATTTCATTCTTCCAGTAGAGCCTATTGGAACTATAGGAGCAAAGGCTAATGTAGACCTTGGAAATGTTCCGATTGTTGTTTCTCCGCTCCAATTATTGGACGGATGCATACATGCTCTTACATGCATAGGACCGGCTTCAAAAGAAACATCCAGACATTACTGGAGAGAGCCCCTGGTTCTTGAATTGATGAATGACGAAGAGGTCGACCTTGTTGCTGTTATACTCGTAGGTTCACCTCAAGTCAACTCGGAAAAATTCTATGTTTCAAAAATTCTTGGAATGACTGTTGAAACTATGGACCTTGACGGTGCAATAGTTGGGACAGAAGGCTTCGGAAACAACCACATCGATTTCGCATCACATATTGAAGAGGTTGGTAAAAGAGGCATTCCTGTTGTAGGAATGACTTATGCTGCGGTTCAAGGACAATTAGTTGTAGGCAACGAATTCATGACCGCAATGGTTGACAACAACAAGTCAGTTCAAGGAATCGAAAATGAAATTCTTGGCAACAATACATTGTGCAAAGAAGATGCCATAAGAGCAATCTATATGCTTAAGGCTGAGATGATGGGCGAAAGCGTCAAGAAGGCTGAAAGATCTTGGAACGCCAATGTTAAGCAAAATAATATAGAGGTAATAGAAGAAGCTACAGGAGAAATAATCGAGCTTTGCGAGAATGAACAAAGTCTTGAAAAATCCAAGAAACGTAGAGAAATCTACGAAATCGAAGAATAAAAAGTAAAGGTGATATAAAAATGGACAGATTGAAATATGCTTCGTCAGAAAATTTTTATGAAGGAATAGTAGTGGATTTTAGCGATTGTTCAGTTACTGTAGATTTCAAGGGCCGTATGGGACAAATTAAAGTGCCGAGACGCATGGTTATAAGTCCTGTAGAACTCAGGAGGGGTCAACAGGTTGGGTTTATGATGACTTACATCGAAGTTCTAGATGTGGAAGCCGATGAAGAATATGCAAGAAGCGCGGTAAGGCAACTTGAAGCTAAGAGAAGCGCTGAAGAAAATTATAAAGAGCATATTCAATCTGAATACAAAGAAGATTGTAGGGAGGTATAGGAAAATGGGTTTGACTGTTGTAAAAGGTTTGCAATCAGAAATATACGTGCCTAATACGCCTCCGGTTGTCTGGACGCCTGTCACAAAGCCACTCAATGAAATGAAAATCGCATTGGCTACGGCCGCCGGCGTGCATTTGAAGTCGGACAAGCGGTTCAATTTGGCTGGAGACACAAGTTTCAGAGAAATTCCCGGAGATAGTGATAGCGACAATTTAATGGTTTCACATGGTGGATATGACAACTCGGATGTAAATAAGGATATCAACTGCATGTTCCCAATTGACCGTCTTAATGAACTTGTAGCAAAAGGCGTAATCAAAGCTGTTGCACCGATGCACTTCGGATTTATGGGTGGAGGCGGAAATGTTGAAGTTTTCACAAACGAAACAGGTCCTGCAATTGCTCAAAGACTTAAAGATGAAAATGTTGATGCTGTTGTCATGACAGCTGGCTGAGGCACTTGCCACCGCTCTGCAGTTATAGTGCAGAGAGCGATCGAGGAAGCTGGAATACCGACAATAGTAATTGCGGCACTCCTGTAGTAAGACAAGCTGGATCTCCAAGGGCTGTAGCGCCGCTCGTACCAATGGGTGCAAATGCCGGAGAACCACACAATATAGAGATGCAAACAGCGATTTTGACAGATACATTAAATTTACTTGTATCAATTGAAACACCTGGAAGAATAGTTAAGCTTCCCTATCAGTATGTAGCAGTAGTGTAAAAATTGACCGTCTTCCTCTCTCTAGAGTGAAAGAGGAAGACGGATTTTACCAAGATATTGGGGGGAAAAATTAAATGGAAAAAGATATGAGAAGGTTGGTAATCCGGACCTTTCATGTAGATCGGGTTGTTTTTTCAGACTCGACGGGATATAGGGAACATACGCTCTCAATTGACAAAAACATGACAAACAAACTGGACATTGACAAGGACATAATCGACAATATTTCGATCAATATAATCGAACCTGGAGACCATGACAGACATGTCAATTGCATAATGGACATACTGCCGATTTCCACAAAGGTATTGGGAGTATTGGGAGAAGGAATTACCCATACAATGACAGGGGTTTATGTAATGCTTAACGGGGCGGAAAAAAATGGCCGACAAATGTCGAACTTCGGATCTTCCGACGGCATGCTATCGGAGCAGCTTATGCTTGATAGAGCGGGGACTCCGGGCAAGAACGATATTATAATACAATTCGATGTACTTATTAGGGAAGGAACCGAATTCGGCAGAAAATTGCCATTGGCGATTCATGCGCTTTGCGACAACTTCGTACAGGAAATAAGGGAAAAGATTAAAAGACTGGATATAAAACAGGCTGATGAGAAACACGAGTTTCACGACATAATTAGAGAAGATAAAAAAAAGGTTGTCATCATTAAACAGATTGGTGGACAGGGAGCAATGCACGACAATCAGTTGTTTCCATTTGAACCATCAGGTTTTGAAGGCGGGTTTTCAAATATAGACATGCTTAACATGCCTATGATATTGTCCCCAAACGAATATAGGGACGGGGCTATAAGGGCAATGACCTAGGAGGATGTTATATGGGTATAGGACCATCTACAAAAGAAACGTCTTTGCACCATTTTAGAGATCCTCTTCTCGATGTGGTATCAAGGGATACTGACATCGATTTACAGGGAGTGCTTGTATTGGGCACACCCCAAGGAAATGCCGAAAAGCTGCTTGTTGGAACAAGAGCGGCCGCATGGGTTGAAGCCATGCGAACGGACGGAGTCATTATATCTCTTGATGGATGGGGCAACTCTCATGTGGATTTTGCAAATACCATTGAGCAGATTGGCAAGAGAGGTATTCCAGTAGTCGGAATGAGTTTTGTAGGAACAGCAGCAACATTTGTAGTAAAGAATGAGTATATGGACACGATAGTTGATTTCAATAAATCAAAGGAAGGTATCGAAACAGAGGTTGTAGGGGAAAATACTGTGAACGAGAGAGATGCCAAAAAAGCCTTGGCTTTGCTGAAACTCAAAATGAACAAGCTTCAAAAAAGAAAATAGGGGGCAGAGTAACATGCAAATTACAAGAACAATAAATGCAGTTGATTCTCATACAATGGGAGAGCCTACAAGAATAGTTATAGGAGGAATTCCATCGATTCCAGGCAAAACAATGCCGGAAAAAAAAGCTTATCTGGAAAATAATCTTGATTATTTGAGAACAGGTATCATGCTTGAACCAAGAGGACACAACGATATGTTCGGATCAATCATAACAGCGCCGATTTCAGAAGAGGCGGATCTCGGAATAATCTTTATGGATGGCGGAGGCTATTTGAATATGTGCGGCCATGGAACGATAGGCGCAATGACTGTTGCTTTAGAGACAGGAATGATTCCGATGGTTGAACCTATTACTAAAGTAGTGCTCGAAGCTCCTGCGGGTCTCGTAAGAGGAGATGTTGCAGTTAAAAATGGAAAGGTTCAGGAAGTTTCATTTAAAAACGTTCCTTCTTTCCTATATAAACAAGATGTTGAAATCGAAGTGCCTGAAATAGGCAAGGTGACGTTAGACATTGCATTTGGCGGAAGCTTCTTTGCAATCGTCAGCGCCAAGAAGCTTGGAATAGAGGTTAAGCCTGAAAATGTACAAAAGCTTAACGAACTTGGAATGAAAATTAGAGATATAGTCAACAATACTGTAAAGGTGCAGCATCCCGAATTACCTCATATCAATACGGTTGACTTGGTAGAAATTTACGATGATCCCACCCATCCGGATGCAACATACAAAAACGTAGTAATATTCGGTCAGGGACAGGTTGACCGGTCACCGTGCGGTACGGGAACATCGGCCAAATTGGCTACGCTCTACGCAAAAGGAATGTTAAAAGAAGGAGAGCTTTTCGTATATGAAAGCATCCTTGGAACCCTTTTCAAGGGTAGAATTGTCGGCAAAGCGAAAGTAGGGGACATAGATGCTATTATTCCCGAAATCACTGGCTCAGCCTATATTACAGGATTCAATCAATTCGTATTTGATGATGCGGACCCTGTGAAATATGGATTTATTCTTAAATAATTTAAATCATAGGAGGAGAAGAAAATGGTACAAGCGATTTTAGGTGTTTTAGGTGTAATGACTTTAGGGTTTGGTGCAATCTTTGTAAAAGATTTTGCGGCTCACAAGGACGAGTTGGAAGATAACTCATGGGGTGTAACGGCAGGTATAGGATTTGTTGCAAACTTTTTCGACACATTGGGAATAGGATCATTTGCCCCTACAACTGCAATGCTCAAGTTTTTCAAGCAAACGAAGGATAGAATAATTCCGGGAACGCTAAATGTTGGATGTACTATCCCAGTAGTTCTTGAAGCATTCATTTTTATTGCAGTAATTGATGTTGAAATAATAACTTTAGTTAGTATGCTTGCATCCGCAACTGCAGGGGCTTTTCTTGGAGCTGGAATTGTCGCAAAATTTGACGAAAGAAAAGTTCAATTGGTTATGGGATTTGCACTTCTTGCAACTGCCTTCCTTATGACATCAGGTCAAATGGGATGGACTGCTTCACTTGGAACCGGCGAAGCAATCGGCCTTACTGGTGGAAAATTAATCTTTGCAATAGTAGCAAACTTCGTTTTGGGAGCACTCATGACTGCAGGCGTTGGTCTCTATGCTCCTTGTATGGCTCTCGTATATATGCTTGGTATGAGCCCAAGAGTCGCTTTCCCGATAATGATGGGTTCATGCGCATTCTTGATGCCGGTAGCTTCAATCAAGTTCATTAAAGAAGCAGCTTATGACAGAAAAGCTTCAATGGCTATGACTCTTGCAGGAGCAGTTGGAGTATTCATTGCTGCATTTATAGTTAAGTCGCTTCCCTTGAACATTCTTTCATGGTTGGTTATTGGTGTAGTTCTTTATACATCAATCACAATGCTTAGATCCGCAGCAAAAAACAAAAAAACGGAGAAGAGCGCAGCATAAATTGCCATCCAAATTATTTCTTTAATATATAAAAAGGAAAAGGCTCGCTCCTTGACTGGCGAGCCTTTTCCTTTTTGTTTGTAAAGAAACAGCCTTAAGATTATAATGTATTCAATAAGGTGTACTTAAAATAAAAGAATTATGAGGGTGAGAAAGATGTATACGGATTCGTTTGTATTTTCGGTGCTAGCGTTTTGTGTTGGAATTATGGGATTCTTTTATGGATTGACCGCAATAAAAGAAATTAAAGAGTTGCAGGCAAGGGTTTTGCAAATTGAGAAGAAAGTTGATGAAGTGAATCGCAAACTATATCAAAAGATATAGAATTGCATTGACTTCATTATTGTAATTGGAGGGGCTGTATGAACAATGAGATTATGGTTATTGGAGGTATAAATGCCGACATAACCGGATTTTCAAACGAATCGATGATTATGAATGATTCGAATCCTGGGAATATTGAGATTTCTGCCGACCTCACGGAGTTTTCGCGCACAGATGTGGCTGTTGTTAGCGCAGGTGTGAAGTCAATACTAGACATTGGACTGACGCTGGAATATCTTGAAACACAAGGAGTTCCGGTTGCAACCTTCGGAACGGATGAATTTCCGGCTTTTTATTCTAGAAAAAGCGGATTCAGGGGCAGCTGCAACATTTCCGAATTCGGAGAAGCGGCAGCAATGATGAAGGCAAAATGGGATTTAGATCTCTCTGGCGGGATGATAATCGCTTGTCCGGTGCCGGAAATCTACGAAATTCCTTCTGGAATCATGGAATCTACAATAGAAGAGGCGCTGAAATCCGCAGAAAAGGCGGGCATAAAAGGGAAAGAACTTACCCCATATTTGCTTTCGGAAATAAAGAATCTGACAGGGGGAGAAAGCCTTGAAACAAATAGGCGTCTTGTATTTGAAAATGCGCGCATAGGAGCTGGAATAGCTGTTGCATATGCAAAATTATAAAGAAGGAGGCGGTTTTATGGATAAGGGATACGTGCAAATATATACGGGTAATGGAAAAGGGAAGACAACTGCAGCGCTCGGACTATGCCTTCGAGCAGTTTGCGCAGGAAAAAAAGTTTTTTTTGGCCAGTTTATAAAGGGTATGCCGTATAGCGAGCTCAAAGCGGCGGGGTATCTTCCGGGGTTTGAAATGAAGCAGTATGGAAACGATTGCTTCATTTATAGGGAGCCAACTGAGAAGGACATAAATTTGGCAAAAAACGGATTAAAGGCTTTGGGTGAAATTATACGGTCCGGATGTTACGATATAGTTGTGTTGGATGAGGTCAACATTGCACTACATTTCAAGCTTTTCGATGTAAAGGATGTTCTTGATATTTTGGCAGATCGGCCTGAACATACGGAAGTCGTTTTGACGGGAAGATATGCTCCGGAGGAGCTCATGGAGGCCGCTGATTTAGTGACGGAAATGAAAGAAATAAAGCATTACTATCAGCAGGGAGTCGAAGCAAGAACCGGTATTGAAAAATAGAAGTGTTTACTTGAAACACAAAGAAATGTATTTTGGATGCATACGATGGAATTTGACTCGCAAACAGAAAAACGTAGGGAAATGGGTATAAGTTTGCTATAATAAAACCTATAAATTTTAGTTGGAGGAGAATTATGCAATTATATTATAAAAGTAGCAGAGGAGCGGATGGAAGGTTTACAGCTTCCGAAGCTATCATAAGAGGGATTGCGGAAGATGGCGGATTATTTGTCCCGAACGCTTTGCCAAAATTCGAAATGGATTACGGCAAATTGAAGAACAAGACATATAGGGAAACAGCATATGATGTCATGAGCTTGTTCTTGGATGATTTTAGTGAGGAGGAACTTAGAGGATGCATTGCTAAAGCCTATGACAATAAGTTCGATACCGAGGCAATAGCGCCACTAGTAAGGCTTGACGAAAAGGTGTCTGTATTGGAACTTTTTCATGGACCAACTCTTGCATTCAAGGATATGGCTTTGTCCATATTGCCAAGATTCATGCAAATAGCTCGCAGTAAAAATAATATTGAAGAGAACATTGTTATACTGACAGCAACATCCGGAGATACGGGAAAGGCAGCCCTGGAGGGCTTTGCTGATGTTGAAGGGGTAGAGATAATAGTTTTCTTTCCCGTGGAGGGCGTAAGCTCCGTACAGAAACTGCAAATGGTTACACAGGAAGGCGCAAACACACATGTTGCGGGCATAATAGGAAATTTTGACGATGCTCAGACAGGCGTAAAGCGCATATTTGGCGACAAGGAATATGCCATGGATTTAAAGAAAAAAGGATACGGCCTATCATCGGCCAACTCAATCAATATTGGGAGGCTTGTTCCACAAATTGTTTACTATTTCTATGCCTACGGACAATTGATGGAACAAGGGACAATCAACGAAGGAGAGTTTGTTGATTTTGTTGTGCCTACTGGAAATTTTGGAAACATATTGGCCGGATACTATGCGAAAAAGATGGGACTTCCCGTGAGGCATCTCGTTTGTGCATCAAATGAGAATAAAGTTCTTGCAGATTTTTTTGGAAGCGGAACCTATGATCGGAATAGGTCGCTCAAAAAAACGCAATCGCCATCGATGGACATACTTGTATCCAGCAATCTTGAACGCTTGCTTTATGAGGCCTCAGGAACGAGAAAAGAGCTTGTTAGTGAGTGGATGAAATCCCTTGAGGAAAGTGGGGCTTACGATACAAGCGTGATTTTCGAGAACCTGAAGGGTGCTTTTGAAGCGGGCTGGATAAGTGATGCGGAGGGAAGCCGTTTAATTGAGCAAGTCTATAGAAAATACGGATATCTTATGGATACCCATACGGCTGTTGCATATGGAGTAAACGAAAAAAGAAAAGGAAATGACGGCAAGGTTCATTCAGTCATTCTTTCTACCGCAAGCCCTTATAAATTTCCAAAGTCTGTACTATCGGCAATCGACGGCAGATTTAAGGATGCGGATGAAATAGATTTGCTTGAAAAAATGTCCGAATATTTGAAAGGTGAGGTTCCCGCGGCAGTAAAAGGCATAAGGGACAGGAAGGTAATGCATAATCACATATGCGACAAGGATGGAATGAAGGAAGCTATAGATAGCTTCTTGGAGGGGAGGGATTCGGAATGATTAGAGTAAGAGTGCCCGCAACAAGCGCCAACATAGGCCCCGGATTCGACGCAATGGGCCTGGCGCTTAAGATGTACAATGAATTTGGATTTGAAGAGTTGAAAGAGGGCATTGATATTGTAGGATTCCATGAAAAATACAATAACGAAGAAAACCTCGTTCTAATATCGGTCAGGCGTCTCTATGAGGCGGCTGGCGCAAAGCTTAAAGGCATAAGGATAAGCGTAAAGGAAGGGATTCCAGTTTCAAGGGGTCTTGGAAGCAGCGCAGCCTGTATTGTAGGCGGTCTAATAGGTGCAAATGCCCTTTTGAACGGTCCTCTTTCCAAAGACGAGCTGATAGCTTTGGCAGTAGAAATAGAAGGTCATCCCGACAATGTAGTTCCTGCCTTTGAGGGGGGGCTGACAGTTTCATTTGTTGAATCGGGAATCGTAAGACATGAAAAAATAATATTTGACTATGAGAGATTATTGCTTCATGCGATGGTGCCGGATTTTGAGCTGTCAACCGAAAAAGCTAGAGAAGCGCTTCCGGATTCATTTTCACTTTCGGATGCCGTTTACAATATTTCAAGAACCGCTATGCTTGTTGCATCATTGGTAAATGGAAAGTTTGAAAATTTGTGGAATGTTTTGAATGATAGGGTTCACCAGCCATACCGCAGCAAATTAATAGATGGATTCGATTTGATAGAGGACAAGATGCGTGAACTTGGATTCGACGGGATGTTCATAAGTGGAGCGGGACCTACATTGATGGGTGTGTTGTCCGTACCGGACGAGAAGAAGGTTTTGGCAATGAAGGAATTTTTAGATTCCATGGAGAATGTATGGAAATTGGAAGCTCTAAGCATAGATAGGGAAGGAGCCAAAATTTATATAGAATAGAATAAATGTATTAATAAATACATTTAGCCAAGAGGAGGCGTCAAGTAAATGGGGCTTGGAACCGATATCATTGAAATTGAACGCATTCGAGGAAACATGAACGAAAGATTTCTGTGTCGTATTTTTACGGCTAAGGAAAGGGAACGAATAGAGGACAAAAGCTACCGTGCCGCCGGAATTTTTGCAGCTAAAGAAGCCGTTTCAAAGGCTTTGGGGACCGGTATATGCGGTTTTGGATGGAAGGATATAGAAATATTGAAAAAAGAAAACGGAGAGCCATATGTGAGTCTGCACGGTAAAGCTGAAGCGATAGCTAAAGAGCAGGGAATAAAAAAAATGGAAATCACGATTTCACATTGCAGGGAATATGCAACTGCAGTTGCGTCGTGTAGGTAAGGAGCAGATTATGAAGCCGTTATATCTTAGTGGTCAAATCAAACAAATAGAGGCGTTGAATGAGGACGAGATAGGAATGCCGTCGCTTCTGTTGATGGAGCACGCCGGCATGAGCGTTGTGGAACATATTCTAAACCTATATCCGGGAGAGCCTGTAACAGTGTTCTGTGGTCCAGGGAACAACGGAGGTGACGGATTCGTCATCGCAAGGATTCTCTTTTTGATGGGATTGGACGTATTGACATTGGTATTGCCACATGAGAGCTCTATAAAAGATGATGCGGCGGTAAACTATAAAATATTAAAAAATCTGCAATCGAATATTAAACATCTTGAGCCCTCTAGGCCTTTGGAAATTGAATGGACAAAGGACAGAATTCTTGTGGACTGTATCTTTGGAACGGGATTTTCAAGACCACTTACCGGTACATACAAGATTGTTGTAGAGGAAATGAACGCGAGTGTCCGGCCAATAATTTCTATAGATATTCCTTCGGGGGTCAATGGGGACACAGGGTTGACAATGGGAGCCTCGATATCTGCCGATTTGACCATTGCACTTGGAACCTATAAATTGGGTCATTTTCAAAACGAAGGCTTCTCGAGAAAAGGAAAACTGTTTATTGCTGACATTGGACTTCCGGCACTGGCACAAGATGTTTTTAAGCCGAAAGCCCTACTCTTCGAGGGCGCGGATGTTAAAATGATGCTGAAGGCAAAGGATATAGCCGGACACAAGTATTCCAGCGGAAAGGTCTTGTTCTTTTCAGGTTCAAAGGACATGCCGGGGGCCGCGCTTTTCAATGCGATGGGAGCACTTAGAATCGGCGTAGGTTTGGTAAAAATGATAGTGGAAAGATCCGTGTGGAATTCAATAACGGGAAGGGTTCCGGAGACTATAGCTTTGACATATTCCGAAGATGCGATTTTCGGCAATGAGCTTACAGAAAAAATTGTTTCGGAAATGGAGAAATATGACGTATTGGCAGCGGGTTCGGGTTGCGGTGAATCTCCATTGCTTAGGAAGTTTATATGCAAATCCCTTGAAATGGAGAATAAAATTATTGTTTTAGATGCGGATGCATTGAATCTTTTGTCAAAGGAAATAGGGCTTCTTGATCAAAGAGGATTGGGAACAAAGGTTGTAATAACTCCTCATACAGGTGAATTTAAAAGATTGCTTGGAGACGAATACATAGGTGGAAATTTTGTAGAATTGGCTAGAAATTTTTCAAAAAAACATGAAGTATATACTGTCCTAAAGGGTCCGACAACTATTGTAGCCGAACCGGGAGGAGAGGTTTTCATATGTGCCAACGGACATAGGGCGATGGCGACTGCAGGAAGCGGGGACGTTCTTGCCGGTGTTGTCGCCGGAGTATTGGCTCAGGTTGACAAAACTGCCGAGGGAATATTGGAGGCAGTGGCAATTCATCAAAAGGCGGGTTGTTTGGCGGCGGAAAGAATCCATGAACGCTCCGTATTGGCTACGGATATAGCGGATTCATTGTCTGCGGCTTTATCTAATATGACAGAATAATTCTAATAGGGGGAGAACAATGGTAAAAAGAGCTAGGCCCGCATGGGTGGAAATCGATTTGGATGCGTTTGAGGAAAATTTCAGAAAAATTAAGGCCTTGGTCAGGCCGGGAACAATGGTTACAGGGGTTATTAAGGCTGATGCATATGGACACGGAGCAGTAGAGATAGGGAAGGTGCTTCTTGATCAGGGCGTTGACAGGTTTGCGGTGGCTACCCTTTCTGAGGCGGTGCAACTAAGAAAGGTATTTAAAAGTGTACCCATATTGATTTTGGGCTATACACCAACCTATGGCGCGGATGAATTGATTGAAAACGAAATAATCCAGACCATGTACAATGTGGATGAAGCGAGAATTTTTTCTGCGAGAGCTGAAAAACTTGGAAAAACATTGAAGGTGCACATTAAAATCGATTCGGGAATGAGTCGTTTGGGCTTTCAAGCAACCGAGGATTCCGTTGATAAAATAATGGAAATAAGCAAGTTGCCTTACATAGAAATAGAAGGAATGTTTACCCATTTTGCGGTTGCCGATGAAATTGACAAGGCGTATACATACGGTCAGTACGAAAAATATAAATTCATGGTAGATGCATTGAAAGCCAGAGGCCTTGAAATACCGGTGAAGCATGTTTCAAACAGTGCTGCCATAATGGACCTTCCCGAGATGAATCTTGATATGGTGAGGGCCGGAATCATACTGTATGGTTTGTATCCTTCGAATGAGGTCATAAAGGATAGGATAGACCTAAAGCAGGTTATGTCTCTTAAGGCTGAAATTTCACATGTAAAAGAGCTTGAGGCAGGAAGAGGCGTTAGCTATGGTCTGAAATATGTTACCCCGGGCCTGCGCAAGATAGCTACTATTCCGATAGGCTATGCGGACGGATTCACAAGGATGTTGTCGGGTAAGGCGGAGGTTCTTGTCAAAGGGAAAAAAGTACCTGTAGTTGGACGAATATGCATGGACCAATGCCTGATAGATGTAACGGGAATCGATGTGAAAATCGGCGATGAAGTTGTTCTTTTCGGAAGCGATGGAAAAAACACAATATCTATTGACGAAGTGGCGGCAAAATTGGGAACAATTAACTATGAAATAACCTGCATGATCAACAAGAGGATTCCGAGAGAATACACAAGGGATGGAAAGACCGTCAAGACGGTGGATTATCTTATGTATTTGTAAAACAAAATTATGGAGAGTGGTTTATCTGCCTCTCTCTGTAATAAACAAAGTTTGATTATATTGCATCCAAGATATATAATGTATTGAAATACGAGTATAAGGAGCAGCCTATGCAGTCGGATTTCAGCGTAGAAGAGTATAAATCTGCGATAGCCAAAGGGTACAAGGATATGAACCTAATCAATACAAATATCTCCGAGTATGGCTTTGAAGCCGATATTAATGCCTTGCTTACCTATGAGGCGATTTTGGCGTTTGGGAGTGATGTGGAAGTATGAACATAAAGCGTGGCGAAATATATTATGCCGATTTGAATCCGGTAGTTGGATCAGAACAGGGGGGGATAAGACCTGTTCTGGTAGTTCAAAACGACATTGGAAATAGATACAGCTCGACGGTCATTGTAGCGGCAATAACCTCGAGAATAAATAAGGCTAAACTGCCCACACATATAGAAATTCCGGCAAACAAATATGGTTTGAACAAGAAGTCGGTTGTGCTTTTAGAACAGATAAGAACAATAGACAGAAAGAGAATCATGGAAAAAATAGGTTTGTTTGGTGACGATATGATGAAAAAAGTGGACAAGAGTATAATGATAAGTCTTAGTATTGGAAATCAAGAGGAATGAGTACATAGAAGTTGAAAACAATACATATTGAGAGCCTCCGGTAATCAACCCGGGGGCTTTTAAGTGGCAAATTGCGGGATGTACTTTGGCAGGATAATTTTGCGATCAGCAGTTGTATTTTAACATTAAAGGCATTTATGATAAAATGGATTCAAGATTGATTGAAGAATGAAATGGAGGTTTTTTAATGAATAGAAAAAACAAAAAGAAATTGGCGATACCGGTTATAGCGATTATTGTTTTACTTGCTATGACCCTGGGTGTTTTGGCGGCGTCTTATGAGCCTGGTTCGGAAAATGATCCTGTAGTCACTTTATCCTATGTGGAAAGCCGGTTGGCTGAAATTGTATCGGATTTTCAGGAAAAGCTGGATTCGGTAAGTGTAAATGATGGCAATACGTCTTCGCCGATTGAAACACAGACTTTAGAATCCGGTTTTGAAGCGATTATGATACCTTCGGGAAGTTTCGTTTATTTCGGAGGCAACACGCAGGTTATATTGAGAAGTGGCGCAATGACGGCTATAGCAAGTCCTAAAGGAAACGGACTGGCTGATCTGACAGCCGGTAAAGATTTAAAGACCGGAGATGCGGTGCAAATGAACCATCTGCTTCTGGTTCCAATAAACGATGGAAGAGGGGTTTCCGTTTCAATTGATTCATGGATGATGATAAAAGGAAATTATACACTGCAATAACAATTGAATTTGCATCATCGCAATTCATAAAGATATTGAGGATGCGATTGTTTTGGTGCTGATTTTGAATACAAAAAACGCGAAGATTAAAGCAATGAGAAATAGCTGTAAAATCATCTGCGAGAGGTAATTAAATGAGAGAAATCATTGGAATATTTGGAGTGCCCATCGACAATTTGAATATGGAAGAGGCTATGAACCGTTTCAGAGAACTTCTAAAAGAAGATAGAATGGCCAGCATATATACCCCGAATACGGAAATCATAATGCTGTCGGAAAAAGATGAATACTTGAAAAAAGCTTTACTGGATTCGCAATTGAATGTGCCGGATGGATTCGGCCTGGTTCTTGCTGCAAGGCTTCATGGGATAGGAATAAAGGGAAAGATTGCGGGAATTGATCTTATGGAGCAAATATTAAAATACTTGAACTATACTAAGAAATCAGTTTATGTGCTTGGAGCTAAACCCGATATTCTTGCCGGGGCGCTTTCTAAAATTAAAGAGGATTATCCTGGAATAGTTGTGAAAGACAGCCATCACGGATATTTCGATAAAGAGAAGGAACAGGAAATAATTAGGAAAATCAATGAATCGAAGCCGGATGTTTTGTTTGTTGCCTTGGGTGCCCCAAGACAGGAAAAATGGATTCATGAACACAAGCATCAATTGAATGCCAGGGTTGCGATGGGTGTAGGGGGTTCGTTGGATGTGATGTCGGGTGTGGCGAAGCGCGCACCAAAATTCATGGTTGATATGGGGCTCGAGTGGCTGTATAGATTGATAAAGGAGCCGTGGCGCTTCAAGAGAATGCTTGTTATACCCAAGTTTTTATTAAAAGTTTTACTTACAAGAGATATAATTAAGGAATAGTAGTTGTTGGAAGATGACGGCAAATTATAAGCAGAGCTTAAATTTTTAGAAAATAATTCAAAACCCCCAAAATAAATGTTGACTTTGGGTATTGATGTGGGTATTATCAAAATATACAGAAAATTGCGGCATAAAAAAACTAATGGCTATGATGGAGAGAAAGATTTTCGGATTCCAAAAGAGAGCATGCATTTTGCTGAAAGCATGCGGTATTCCGCAAATGAAATGATCACTCCTGAGCAGATGAATCGAAAGAATTCTCTAGTAGATGATTCCGGTTTCCCCCGTTACAGGGATAGGGTTCAATGTGGCCCAAAAAGAGACGGAGCTATTTTGTGAAATAGGGTGGTACAGCGATAAATACTCGCCCCTAGGATTATTATATAATCCGGGGGGCGGGTTTTTTAATGGATTGAAAGCAAAAGGAGGCGATTTGATGAGTTTCATTGAAGTTATGGTGGCTAGCGTAAAAGAAGAGAAAAAGCGCAAGAAGAAAAAATGACAAGCGATTAATTTGATTTTTTAGCCTGTGGCGTTAGCCATGGGCTCTTGTTTGAAAAAAACATAAATAGAGGGAGGAATTAAGAAATGAATCAGTCTTATGTATATTTCAACGGCAAGATAGTTAAAGAGGAAGAGGCTTCAATCGGAATTAGATCCAAGGTTTTCAATTATGGCTTGGGAGTTTTTGAAGGAATTAGGGCGTATTGGGACGAAGAAGAAAAACAGCTTTATGGATTTCGTCTTCATGAGCATTACGAACGCCTTTTGAATTCATGCAAAACGCTCAACATAAACATAGACTACTCGGTTCAGGATTTGGTGGATATTACGGTGGAATTGCTTAAAAAGAATAATTTTAAAACAACCACATATATAAGGCCTGTGGCTTATAAGGGATCGGACAATCTTTCTCCTACACTTATGGATGATGACAACCGTTTGTTGATTTATTGCCTTCCATTGGGGAATTTTGCCGGTAAGGAATCATTTAAGACGTGCATCTCGTCATGGAGAAGGATGACAGACAATATGATACCTCCAAGAGTGAAGCCGACTGGCGGATACATAAACTCGGCATTGGCTTCATTGGAAGCGTTGCAAAACGGTTATGATGAGGCTATCTTGCTGACGGATTCGGGAAATGTATGCGAAGGACCTGGAGAGAATCTCTTCATTGTTCGAAAAGGCAAACTTGTAACGCCGCCGCAATCAGACAACATCTTGGAGGGAATTACAAGAGATACGGTAATGATGCTCGCTAAAGAGGAATTTGGAATGGAAGTAGAGCAAAGAAGTTTTTCGAGAGTAGAGCTCTATACTGCAGATGAGGCTTTTTTCAGTGGTACTGCGATGGAGGTAACACCAATTGTAGAGGTAGACAGACGGGTCGTAGGAAGCGGAGAACCGGGAGAAGTATGCGGGAAGATAAAAAGCAAGTTCTTCGAGATTACTTGCGGGAAGGTTGAAAAATACAAGCATTTCTGTACACCTGTTTATTAGAGTATTGAAAAAGAGCCGATGCGTAAATTCAATTTACGCATCGGCTCTTTTTGCTTTTGAATTGAAATCAAGGGTAGTATATTAATGACTGGAAGAATAATAAACCTGCAGGGGAGTGAATCGTTTGAGAAAACACGAATTGCCACCGAACAAATTGAAATTCAATTTGAAACGCGATGTTTACAATTTTAAAAATCCAATCAAACCCAACAAAGAACAAGAAATAATGATTCTTAAAACCATTGGAAGCAGTCGTTTCATCTATAATCATTTTTTAAAGCTTTGGGATAAGGAATATCAAAAAAAGGCAAGGGCCTTAGTTATTCAAAATGTTCGGCGATGTTGCCCATGATGAAAGCTGAATTACCTTGGCTTAAAGAAGTTGATAGCATTGCCATTCAGTCGTCCGTCAAATTTTTAGGAGAGGCTTTTAGTGGATTTTTCACCAAAAGAAAGGGCTACCCCAACTTTAAGAGCAAGAAGCACAGTCGGCAGTCATACACAACAAAATTTACCAACGGTAACATTGCATTTTGGGGAAATCGTATCAAGCTCCCTAAACTTGGTCTTGTGAAGTTTGCGAAAAGCCGCGAAGTCCAAGGAGCCGATGTAGTTGGAATCGAACACATCAAGAAGGCTATAAGCGAGAAAGCCTACAGAAGTAATAAACGGCCATTTGTCGCACTTTTAAATCATCAAAACCAATTGTGATATACTATATACATGGGAAACTCTCAAGAAAATTTCCGGAGTTTTTTCTTCGATGTTGTAATTTTCAATTGAAAGGAAGTTTTAAAATGAATAACGAAAAACATATCAAAGTTGGAATTGGTTTTGCTACGGGAAGAAAGACATTTCAAAGAGTTTTAAGAACCAACATATATAATTGGCTAGAATCCGGTCTTGTAGACAGCAATAAGATTAGTCTGAATCTTTTTGTCGCTTATGACCTTGATTACCAAAATACAAAATCAACAGATTACTCTAGAATACATTTAGAACTTGCTGAAAAGATTGACGGCAAACATTTCATTGGAAGAACTGCAATTTTGAATGAAATAGATTATTTAATCAAAGAAGGGGTTGTTGAAGAGAAACCATTGCACCTGCTTTTTGGGAAAGGCTATGCTGCTAAACGTAATGCGGCCCTATATTTCGCCATTAAGAATCAAATAGATTACCTCATATTTCTTGATGATGACGAGTACCCAATGGCAGTAACAAACTCCCAGAGTACGACTATATGGAGTGGGCAACATATTTTGCTGAATCATCTTCAATATATAGAACAGTCTGATATAACCTATGGACACCACTGTGGTTATGTATCTCCAATCCCTTATGTGGATTTTGATGATACACTAACTGAAAATGAGTTCCGTAGTTTTATTGAAGCCATTAGCAATGATATTGTTAATTGGGATACCTTAAAATCAGTTATGGCTAATGGGGGTGTTACCTATGCTGATAAAGAAATATTAATAAGTAAAAAAGCCGTCGAAGTCCAGGAAATTAATCATGCAAAGTTCATATCTGGTTCTAACCTATGTATTAACTTAACTAAACCTAGTAATATTTTTCCATTCTATAATCCCCCTAAAGCAAGAGGTGAAGATACCTTCTTAAGCACATGTTTAAGTGAAAGAACAGTGCAGCGTGTTCCATGTTATACATTTCATGATGGCTTTTCTACCTACAATCATCTTCTTGCAGGGGTTTTGCCTGTAAAATTGAAGTTTATAAAAGCTGATAATGCAAAGGTCATTACTAGATTCTATAAAGCATGTATTGGATGGATTCGATACAAACCCCTTCTCTTATACATTACTGATCCTGAGCACTATGAAGAAACGATCGATCATATGAGATCTCAACTGATAGAAGTTTTACCAAATATCTGTGCCTATTTTGATGAGCCCAAATTCATGACAATACTTAAAGAGTTAGATAAATACAATAAAAATGTTCACAAACACTATGAAGAGTTTGAACAAATAAAAGATAGTTGGATGAAAATTATGAATCACTTTGAGGAAATCAACCATAATAGACAATGATGCTCTTATGCTTTGATGTCTGGCAAATTATTATGTTTCCACTCCCAAAAAATGGATTGAAATTATAAAAAATACTGCCGCTTCAGGCTTTAGCCTTAAAGTGGCAGCATTTTTGTTTTTATCATGCGCTTTTCGCTCAGGACAATATCGACGGGGATATCGTGCTTTTCAGGATAAATAGAAGATACTATTTGAAAATCGTAGCAAAGGCCCAAAGCCAATGCGTCTTTCCTGATTTGAGGAAGAAACTTGTCATAGTATCCACCTCCGTATCCTATGCGATAGCCTTTCAAATTAAAACATGCCCCGGGCACCAAAACGAGGTCGATATCCTTCGGCGACGCCTCTTTGAATGCGGAAGGAGAAGGCTCTAGAATTCCGTATGTGCTTTTGACAAGGTCGTCCATGCTTTTTACATATGAAAGTTTTAGTGTTTTGGTTTTGATATCTGTTACAGGGACTATAAGCTTTTTCCCGCTTCCAAGTATATTTTTAACTATAAGACTTGTATTAACTTCGCTTCTGAAGCTAAGGAAACACATGACCGTTTTGGCTTCATTGTATGCAGAAAGAGCTATCAAACTTCTGCATATTGTTCCGCTCAAACGCTTGTTGTCTTCGCCGCTCATTGCATCTCTTTGAGATAAAATACTGTTGCGTAATGTTTTTTTCATAAAACCACCTTCTATAAATTAAGTTTAAGTTACATTGGAGCCTGTTTGGTATTAAATAGGCATGATAATTATATAATATAAATGTAGTCTTTTGTTAATTTATTGCTAATATATAGAGAATAGGCAGGAGTAGAATTTATGATAAAAATAATAAATCTTAGTAAAACCTACGGCAATGGAGTTAAAGCTTTGTCGGATGTAAGCTTGCACATAGATATAGGAGAATTTGTATTTGTGGTAGGTCCCAGCGGGGCTGGAAAATCAACATTCGTGAAGGTTCTTCTTATGGAAGAGGAACCAACGGTTGGAAAGATAATAATAGCTAATCAGAACATAACAAATCTGCATAGGCGGCAGGTGCCATATTTAAGAAGGAAAATTGGGGTTGTATTTCAAGACTTCAGACTTTTGCCGACTAAAACGGTTTATGAAAATGTGGCTTTTTCAATGGAAATAATCGGAGCGACCCCGAGAGAAATCCGCAGAAGGGTTCCAACGGTTCTTTCAATGGTGGGTCTTAGCAAAAAAGCCAACATGCATCCTGATGAATTGTCGGGTGGGGAGAAGCAGCGTGTATCGGTTGCGAGAGCGGTAATCAACAATCCTCCAATTCTTATAGCGGATGAGCCTACCGGCAATCTTGATCCTGAAACATCCTGGGAGATAATGAAACTCTTGAGCTATATAAATCGCAGGGGTACGACAGTAATCATGGCTACCCATGCGAAGGATATTGTAGATACGATGAAGAAGCGAGTAATAGCCCTTGAAAATGGAATGATTGTTAGAGACGAGATTCGGGGGGGCTATGGATATGAAGATTAGGACCGCTACTTATCTGATAAAAGAAGGGTTTGTAAACATCCGAAGAAACATAATGATGAGCATTGCATCTGTAGGATCAGTGGCGGCCGCGCTGATAATACTCGGTATGGTTTTTCTTTTGATAATAAACATGAACCACATGGTCGAAGATGTAAAGCAGCAGTTTGATTCTATTCAGCTCTATTTGCGCGACGATGTTGAAAACAGTGAGATACTTGCTATAAAGTCAAGATTGGAAGGCGTGGAGGGAATTCGGGGGCTTGAATTCGAATCTAAGGAAGAGGCTCTTAGCAACATAAAGGAAAAATGGGGAGATCAGGCATACCTGCTTGAAGGACTCGAAAGCAATCCTCTTCCCAATTCAATAATAATATATGTAAAGGATATAGCATACAGCGATAGTATAGTTGCCGAGGTTTCCGGGATTAGCGGCATAGAGGAAGTCAAGTATTACAATGACATAGTCCAAAAGCTTATTTCAATAGCAAATTTCATAAGGCTTCTGGGGCTGGCTATAATAGCCATTTTGGTATTCCTTTCGATTTTCATAATCGGAAATACAATCAAGCTGACTGTTGCTGCACGCAAGAGGGAAATCAAAATAATGAAGTATGTCGGAGCAACAAATTGGTTCATAAGATGGCCGTTCTTTGTAGAGGGAATGGTGCTTGGCTTGCTCGGCGCGATTATTTCACTTGGACTCATTTATTTTGGATATTCCTATATATATAATGCAATATCTCAACAGATGTACATGTTGCTTACAGCATACATAGTTCCCGCGAATGAAATAATCAAAGATATGATGGTTATTTTTGCGGTGCTTGGTATGGGTATAGGAGCATTGGGCAGCATACTTTCAATGAGGAAATACTTAAAGGTATAAACGGGAGGTGACGTGGTGAGGAAAAACAACTGGTCTTTGTGGGTTTTGGTTTTCATGCTGGTCTTTGCCTTTTGTCTTGAATCTTTTGCTGACGATGTGAGTGATGACAGGGGAAAACTGGAGCAGGTTGAAAGCCGAATAAACAGCATTCAATCTGAAATAAAAAAGAATGCGGGCATGCAAAAGGGTATAGCCAGCAACATAGCCGATATAGAGGAATCTATAGGCCTAATAGAGGAAGCAATGGTGCTGATTGGCAAGGATATAGAAAATACTCAACATGAAATAATTGTCAAGGAAGAGGAACTTACTGAGGCTGAAAGAAACATCGATGAAAAAACAGATGTGATGAATTCAAGGCTGAGGGTAATGTACAAGAACAAGGAAATAGGTTACCTCGAGGTGCTTTTTTCTTCTGAAGATTTTGGGGATTTGCTGACGCGTCTCGATATGGTGAAAAAGGTATATACTCACGATGTAAACCTTCTAAAGTATATGGAAGAGCAGAAGGGAATTGTTGCAGTCAAGAAGATGGAGCTGGAAACAAACAAGCTACGGCTTGTGAATTCAAGAAGCAACAAGGAAGCGAAGGCGGAAAACCTTGTGGTATCCAGAGGGAACCTCAGTAGAGAAAAGGATGCCCTGGTTCAAAACAAGGTTGAGCTTGAAAAAGCTGTAGATGAATTGAACGCCCTGGCTAAAAAAATAGAGGAAGAAATACGAAGGAAACAATCGGATGCTGAGTATGCCGGAGGCATAATGACATGGCCGGCACCGGGGTACACGCGTATAACTTCCATGTTTGGTTACAGGATTCATCCCATACTTAAGACTAAGAAGATGCATACGGGAATAGACATAGGCGTGCCCGCAAACTCTTCAATTGTGGCTGCTCAAAGCGGGACTGTAATTGCCGCAGGATATAACGGAGGCTATGGAAAGATTGTCATGATAGATCATGGAGGGGGCATAGTTACTCTGTATGCCCACAACAATACATTATTGGTTAAAGAAGGGGACAAGGTTGCAAAGGGACAAGCCATAAGCAAGTCCGGAAGCACAGGATTGTCCACCGGACCTCATCTCCATTTTGAAGTCAGGGAAAACGGCGAGTATGTCAATCCGGTTCCTTGGGTTAAAGGAAACTGATTGAGAGGATGTTTAAATGAAAAGAATGAAGTTGCTTTTGATAATATTGATTACTGCGGCAATTTCCGCTATAGTTGCTGTTTCTTTAGATAATTACCTTGGAATCAGATTAGGTACGCGTGTGGTTTTGCCGGTAGAGGAAGCTCAGCAATATAATGCAATGCGGAATAAATATTCAAAACTTGAATATATTATGGACATGGTGGAAACACGATTTTATGATGAAACTAACGAGGCCGCTTTGCTTGAAGGTGCATACAAGGGCATTCTAGATTCAATTGATGATCCATATTCCGTTTACTACACATCGGAGGATTACGAGTTTATCAAAGAAATAAACACAAGTAGTTACGGAGGGATAGGTGTTGTTGTAACGCCTGGAGATGATGGCAAAATATTAGTGATATCTCCGATAGAAGATACCCCTGGGGAGCGAAAAGGCATTTTGCCCGGAGACAAAATAATTTCAGTAGACGAAATTATGGTTTTTGCAAATGAAATAGATAATGCGGTCAGCCGCATTAAAGGTCAACCGGGGGAAACTGTGATCCTCGGGATAGAACGCGAAGGTTTCGAGAAATTAATCTCGGTTGAAATAGAAAGGGAAAAAATAGTTATTAAGGTTGCAAAATCAGAAATCATAGAGGATGATATAGGATACCTTAGGCTTACGATGTTTGACTCAAAATCTTATACGGAATTCAAGGAAAATCTTGACAGCCTTAAAAGCCAAGGCATCAAGGGCCTCATTATTGACCTCCGAAACAATCCCGGAGGGGACGTGGATGAATGCGTCAAGATAGCAGATGAGCTCCTAGGAGAACAAACAATCGTTGAAATTGACTACGGAGATGGAGAGGTTGATATAGAAACCTCCGACGAGGCCGTAAAACTGGATATTCCATTCGTAGTTCTTGCAAATGAAAACAGTGCAAGCTCGTCGGAAATACTCATAGGAGCTGTGCAGGACACAGAATCAGGAATTATTATAGGAGAAACCACCTTTGGAAAAGGCGTAGTGCAGGTTCTCGAACCGCTAGCCGATGGTTCTGCCGTAAAATTGACAATTGCCAATTACAAGACGCCGGAAGGCAGAAATATTCATAAAATAGGTATAAAACCGGATATAACGGTGCATTTGCCCGAAGAGATTTCATATGACAGCGATGGCAATGCAATTGATGTGCAACTTGAAAAAGCGCTTGAAGTGATTAGAGAGGAAATAAAATAAAAGCCTCGGATTGTCGAGGAATGGTGGTGCCCGGGTTTTCTGAACCGGGCATTTGATCGGAACCTGGAGGTATATACTTTTGTCTGAACTATTTGGAATAATAAAACTTGCGGTTTCGTCCTTGGCGGATGTTTTTATGGAACCGATTTTTCTAATGGTAATACTGGTTGTTTTTTTTCAATATAAAAAGCTTGAACGCATGGAAATATCGCTCTTCGGAAAAGCGATTACACCAATCAAGCGGAAAATTATTTATTCAACAGTTTTTGGAATAGTCGGAGGCTACTTGGGGACAATCATAATGAGCTTTTTGGGAATTACCATCTCGATAGGCGACTTTTCCTATGTTCTTCCGTTGGCGATATTTTTAATGATGATTCGTTCGAGATACATCTGCTTTTCATATGCAGGGGGAATAATTTCGATGCTAAGCCTGTTGATAGGTTGGCCCCAAATAAACGTTTCCAGTATGATGGCGGTAGTTGCCGTTCTTCATATGATAGAAAGCTTGCTTATATATATTGACGGACACAATTACCCGACACCTGTCCTATCACGAACCGAGGACAACAAGGTTGTAGGAGGTTTCTATCTGCAGAAGTTTTGGCCGATACCGCTGATTGTCATAGTTGCCGTTTTAGGAAGAGATGTTCCCCTAAATACTGAAATTTTGCCTAAGTGGTGGCCGGCTATCATTCCGGATGGGGAGAGTATGCAAACCGTAATGCTTCAACTAACCGGACTGGTTGCTGTTTTGGGATACGGAGACATGACACTTTCGAGAACGCCAAAGAAAAAGACTGAGATTTCGGCAATACGGTTATTGATCTATAGCGTCAGTCTTTTGGTACTTTCTCTTCTTTCTGCAAGGGTATATGCTTTCAAATTCGTTGCGGCCCTATTTGCGCCAATAGCACACGAGGGATTGATTCTATACAGCCAAAGGGAGGAAAAAGGGAGAAAGCGTTTGTTTGAAGCGGGTGATAACGGCATGACTGTGCTTTTTGTCGAAAAAAGCGGGCCCGGTTTTTCAATGGGACTAGAGCCGGGTGACAGGATAATGAAGATAAACAACAGGTCGATTCTTGGAGACGAAGACTTCAAAGAAGTTCTTGGGGAAAGGCTGTCTTTCATATGGATTGAGATAATCCATGTGGACGGGAAGATAGAAATCAAGGAATATAGAGATTATAAAGCCGGAGTTGCTGATTTGAAATGCCTCTATGTTGAGAGATATCCACGCACTGTATACAGGTTTGACGGCAAGGGAAACAGCAGATTAAAAAGGTTGCTCAAATATTTGAAAAAGCATTGACCATATGTAGTATGCTATAATCAAGATATGATAATCAGGGGGGATGACATGCCAAACAATAAAAAAATAAGGTACTTGAATCTTTTGCCGGTTTTGCTGATTTCTTTCTTAATGTACAGGATAGTAAACAATTCGGACATATTAATAAAGAGTATGCATTTTATTATTTCGATGATTTCTCCTTTCATTTGGGCATTTGCATTTGCGTATCTTTTCAATCCGCTTATGATAAAGATTGAAAACGAAACGGGAATGAGACGGGGGTTTGCGATACTCTCGATTTATACGGTAATCATAGGACTTGTTATTGTAGTACTGACATTTGTAACCCCGCAAATTATGAACAATATTGGGGATATATTCGATAAAATGCCCGGTTATTTGAAAGCCACAGAAAATTTCTTTAGGGATAATATACAAAATCTTGAAATACTGAAAAAGTACAATGCGGATTCCTCTCTCGAAGAAGTACTTAACGCCATACTTGTAAAAATCAACGGAGCATTCAACATTGAAACGGGAACGGCATTTACAATAGCGGCCTTCTCAAAAGCACTCAGTGTGACATCGGCCTTCTTCAGTTTCATGATGGGACTCATTATTTCCGTATACATGTTGCTTGACAAGGAGGATTTTGTAAACGGAATGAAGAAAATACTCTATGCAATTTTTAAAAGAAATATTGCAGACGAGATTGTTGAATTTGGAAGCACTGTAAATATAATCTTTGGAAGATATTTCAATGGCAAGATTCTCGATTCAATCATAATAGGAATAATGTGTTTTGTAGGACTTTCTATCATGAAGGTTGAGTTTGCCCTTTTGCTAAGCATTATCATAGGCTTGACCAACATGATTCCATATTTCGGCCCATTTTTTGGGGCGATTCCGGCAGTTCTGATAACATTATTCAGCAATCCCTTACAGGCACTCTGGGTTTTACTGTTCATATTGGTTCTTCAGCAATTTGACGGCCTTTATCTTGGGCCCAAAATACTTGGTGAAAAGGTAGGGCTGAAACCATTTTGGATAATACTGGCAATTGTAGTTGGGGGAAAATTGTTTGGAGTTATGGGTATGCTTCTGGGAGCGCCTTTTACAGCTGTCATAATAGAGTTCTTTCAGCGTTTTGTAAATAAACGATTGGAAGCCAAAGGAATAGAACTCTAATCATTTTGAAGACTTGGCAACAGAAGGTGTCCATATGATGGAGACATGTTTCTGTTGCTTTTTTGTAGGAGGAATACAAGTGGGTAGATTCAAAATTGTTTCAGACTATAGACCGAAGGGAGACCAGCCTAAGGCTATTGAAGGCCTTGTGGAGAGTCTTTCCTCAAATGATAAGTATAGGACGCTTCTAGGCGTTACTGGATCCGGCAAAACATTCACTATAGCCAATGTGATTGAAAAGGTTCAAAGGCCGACACTCGTAATAGCGCATAATAAAACCCTGGCTGCGCAGCTATGTAGCGAATTCAAAGAATTTTTTCCTGAAAATGCGGTCGAGTTTTTTGTTAGCTACTACGACTATTATCAGCCGGAGGCCTATTTAGCGCATAGCGACACATATATAGAGAAGGATGCCAATATAAACGATGAAATAGATAAGCTTAGACATTCAGCAACCGCAGCGCTTTCCGAAAGGCGCGATGTAATAATAGTTGCGAGCGTATCTTGTATATATGGCCTCGGGGATCCCATTGACTATAACAAGATGGTTCTTTCTGTTCGTCCCGGAATGGTAATGAGCAGAAACGATATAGTAAGAAGGCTTGTAGACATTCAATATGACAGAAACGATATAAGCTTTGAAAGGAACACATTTAGGGTGAGGGGAGACACTATAGAGGTTTTTCCGGCATCTTCAAATGAAAAAGCCATAAGAATAGAGTTTTTCGGGGATGAAATTGATAGGATAACGGAAGTGAGCGCATTGACAGGGCAGGTGTTAGGCGTACGAAGCCATGCAGCCATATTTCCTGCCTCTCACCATGTGACAAGTAGAGAAAAGATAGAAAAAGCTATTGTAAAAATAGAGAAAGAGCTTAAGGAACGCCATGACTATTTCATAAGCAGAGAGCAGTTCGTCGAGGCGCAGCGAATTCGGCAGAGAACCATGTACGACATGGAGATGCTTAGGGAGATTGGATTTTGTAATGGAATAGAGAACTACTCTAGACATCTTTCGGGCAGAAAGGAAGGGGAGAGGCCCTTCACATTGATGGACTATTTCCCCGAAGACATGCTGGTTGTGGTTGACGAGTCGCATGTCAGCCTTCCACAGATAAGGGCGATGTATGCCGGCGACCGTTCGCGCAAGCAGAACCTGGTTGACTATGGCTTCCGCTTGCCTTCTGCCCTTGACAACAGGCCACTAAATTTTGGCGAATTCGAAACGCTGGCCAAGCAGATTATCTGCGTAAGCGCCACACCGGCTCCCTATGAAAGAGAAAAAAGCAAAAGAATAGTGGAGCAGATAATAAGGCCTACAGGTCTTCTTGACCCGAAAATAAGTATTAGGCCGATTGATGGGCAAATCGACGATTTGATAAGTGAGATAAATATAAGGATAAAGAAGAAACAGCGAACGCTTGTGACAACACTTACGAAAAAAATGGCAGAGAAGCTTACAGAATACCTTGCGGAAACGGGTATAAAGGTAAGATACATGCATTCGGATATTGATACTCTTGAACGTATTGAGATAATAAGGGAATTGCGAATTGGAAGCTTTGATGTTTTGGTAGGAATAAACCTTTTGAGAGAGGGTCTTGATTTGCCGGAGGTCACATTGGTGGCAATACTTGACGCGGACAAGGAAGGGTTTTTGAGATCGGAGACAGCGCTTGTGCAAACAATTGGGAGGGCTTCAAGGAATGTCGAGGGCTCGGTCATAATGTATGCAGATAGGATAACCAGGTCTATGAATCTTGCAATAAAGGAAACGGACAGGCGTAGAAAGACCCAAGCGGAACACAATAAAAAGCATGGAATAACCCCGAGCACAATCAAAAAAAATGTGCGTGAGCTTATAGGGGCAACCAAAGTCGCCGATTCTGAAGCTGTTTTTGATATGGAAGCAAAAATAAACCGGGATGAATTGGTATCAATAATTAAAAACTTGAAGAAGGAAATGAAGTCTGCTGCAAAAGCGCTTGAATTTGAGCGTGCTGCAGAAATAAGAGACCGCGTGACCGAACTTGAAAAGAAATTGTAGAAATAGAGGGGTTTGAAATGTCAAAAAATTATATTGAAGTAAAGGGCGCAAAGGAGCACAACCTTAAAAATATAGATGTGAAAATTCCGAGGGACAAGCTTGTTGTTATTACAGGCCTTAGCGGCTCGGGGAAGTCTTCGTTGGCTTTCGATACCATATACGCTGAGGGACAGAGACGGTATGTCGAGAGTCTTTCCGCATATGCAAGACAGTTTCTTGGACAAATGGAGAAGCCTGATGTGGAGTATATAGAGGGATTGTCCCCAGCGATTTCTATTGATCAGAAGACTACATCCAGAAATCCAAGATCTACCGTAGGAACGGTAACGGAAGTTTATGACTATCTAAGACTCCTTTATGCAAGGGTAGGCATACCCCATTGTCCTGTATGCGGAATCGAAATTTCGCAGCAGTCAATCGACCAGATAGTTGACAAGGTAATGGAGCTTGAAGAGGATACACGTATACAGATTCTTTCACCTATTGTAAGAGGCAAAAAAGGCGAGCATAAAAAAGAACTTGAGAGAATAAAAAAGGAAGGTTTTGTGCGCGTAAGAATAGACGGAGAAATTCTTGAGATTACCGATGAAATTGAACTCGACAAAAAAAAGAAACACTCAATTGAGATAATAATCGACCGCCTAATCATACGTGAAGGAGTAGAGTCGAGACTTAGCGATTCAATAGAAACAGCCTTGGGATTTACCGAAGGGCTGGTAATAGTCAATCTTCTTAAGGGAGAAGACATGATATTCAATACCAAATTTTCATGCCCTGAACACGGACAGGGAATAGCGGAGATGGAGCCGAGGATGTTTTCATTCAACACCCCCTATGGAGCGTGCCCTAAGTGCAATGGCATAGGCTATGAACTGAAGGTTGACCCGGATCTTGTTGTTCCAAACAAGAAGCTTACACTGAAGGAAGGGGCAGTAGACCCGATTTCGACAAGCGGGGAGGGCACATATTATGTTCAAATGATAGAGAGTCTCGCTAGGGACCACGGGGCGGACATGGATATGCCGTTTTACAGGCTTCCTGAGAAGTTTGCAAAGGAATTGCTCTACGGAAGCGGAAGCAGAAATATCGAATTCACATATGAAAGCCGCTACGGAGGGTTCAGAAAATACAGTGCTCCCTTCGAGGGAATGATAAATAACCTTGAGAGAAGATATAAGGAAACTAATTCTGACTACATGCGCAAAAAAATCGAGGAATACATGAGCATGATCAAGTGCGATGCATGCAACGGCGACAGGCTTAAAAGGGAATCACTTTCGGTAACAGTTGGTGGACTTAATATTTCTGAGGTTACCCGTTTTTCTATAAGGGAGGGCGTATCGTTTTTTAAGGGGCTTAGCCTTAGCGACAAGAACAGTAAGATAGCCGAGCAGATATTAAAGGAGATTCTTGACAGGCTTGAGTTTCTTGAAAATGTAGGGCTTGATTATCTGACTCTATCGAGAGCAGCAGGAACACTCTCCGGAGGAGAATCACAAAGAATAAGACTTGCAACGCAGATAGGATCGGGACTTGTAGGGGTTCTTTACATCCTCGATGAACCTAGCATAGGCCTTCATCAAAAGGACAACGCTATGCTTCTTAAGACACTTAGGGATCTTACGGACATTGGTAACACGCTGATTGTTGTTGAGCATGATGAAGAGACAATAAGGTTTGCCGACTATGTGATAGATATAGGCCCCGGAGCAGGAGAACACGGGGGATACATTATGGCTGAGGGTACACCGGAAGAGGTTATAAACAATCCCAATTCAATAACCGGGCAATACCTTAGCGGTGTGAAAAAAATAGATATTCCGAAAAAGAGGCGCATTCCGGATAGCAGATTTATAGAAGTAAAGGGCGCAGGCGAAAACAACCTCAAGGACATAGATGTCAAGTTTCCGCTAAAGGTTTTCACCTGTGTTACGGGTGTTTCCGGGTCCGGTAAAAGCAGCCTAATAAATGAAATACTCTACAAAAGCGCTGCCGCTAAAATACACAGGGCGAAGAAGAAGCCCGGAAAACACGAAGGAATATCGGGGCTTGAGTATATAGACAAAGTGATAGAAATAGATCAATCGCCAATAGGAAGGACCCCAAGGTCTAATCCGGCGACATATACGGGGGTTTTCGATCCGATCCGGGACATATTTGCAAGCCTGCCTGACTCAAAAATGCGGGGCTACAAGAAGGGAAGATTCAGTTTCAATGTTAAGGGTGGTCGATGCGAGGCATGCAAAGGAGACGGTATAATCAAGATTGAAATGCACTTTCTTCCCGATGTTTATGTAGAATGCGATGTGTGCAAAGGTAAAAGGTACAACAGGGAAACCTTGGAAATAAAATACAAGGGAATGAACATTTCGGAAATTCTTGATATGACTGTTGAAGAAGCGCTGCATTTCTTCGAGAATATCCCCAAAATACAAAAGAAGTTGGAAACCCTTTATGAAGTTGGTCTTGGATATATCCGTCTGGGACAACCATCGACACAGCTCTCGGGAGGAGAAGCCCAAAGAATCAAGCTTGCATCCGAACTGAGCAAGCGTGGCACCGGAAGCACTCTTTATATACTTGATGAGCCTACCACGGGACTGCACATGGCAGATGTGCACAAGCTGATAAGCGTGATAGAACGATTGGTTAAATCAGGAAACACGGTCATCATCATAGAGCATAATTTCGATGTAATCAAATCAGCGGATTATATAATCGACCTTGGGCCCGAAGGCGGATACAGGGGAGGAAGAGTAATAGCGCAGGGAACGCCTGAAGAGGTGGCTGAATGCAAGAATTCCTATACAGGACAGTACTTGAAGAAGGTGCTTGCGAAAACGGGAAAATAAAACGAACCCTTTCAAGGGTTCGTGGTTAATCAAAAATCTATAGATATAGCGAAACAAAATGCATGAGCAGGCTGTTGCCGCTCATAAGAGCTTTTGAAGCGATTAGCTGAATAAAATAAACAGTTAGCAATACTAAAATACTGGCCCAAAAGGGCTTAAGCCTCGGTAAAGGGGGCTTGTCGCTGGTCATGACTGAAATCACGCTCCTAAATAATTCTTTAAGTTATTCTAACACATAAATGAGGCAAATAAAAGCGAAGCGGTGATTGATATGGAAACATTGAAAGAAATTGTAAATAAAGCACCCCTTGACCCCGGCGTATATCTAATGAAAAATGCGAACGGGAGAATCATATATGTTGGCAAGGCCAAGGTTCTCAGGAAGCGTCTGAAGCAGTATGTGAGCAGTGGGCATCTCGAACCCAAGGTAAGAGCCATGATGGACCATGTAAGGGACATAGAATATATAATAACCGACAGCGAGGTCGAGGCTCTTGTTTTGGAGCTTAATTTTATAAAGGAGGAAAAGCCTCCATACAATATAATGCTTAAGGACGACAAATCTTATCCTTATATAAAAGTGACCTTGAATGAGGAATATCCAAGGGTCATCAAGACGAGAAATGTTAAGAAGGACGGCGCTAGATATTTCGGACCATATCCGAGCACCGGCTATGTCAATCTAATGGTTAATTTGATAAACGACAGCTTTCCTATAAAAAAATGCGCAAGAAAGCTTGGCAAGGAAGGGCAGAGGCCTTGTCTTAATTATCATATAAACAGATGCATGGGTCCTTGCAGAAAGAATGCGGACACCGAAGGTTACGATGATTTAATAAAAAGCATAATCAGAATAATCGAGGGCAAATCAGCTGACCTGTTAAAGGAATTGAAAAGCAAAATGGCTGAGAATGCGGAGAACATGGAATTCGAGAAGGCCGCGAAAAAAAGAGATCAGATTAAAGCCGTGGAATACATCCACGAAAACCAAAAAGTAATCTTTGATAAACCACTGGATCAGGACTATATAGCAATGGCAAGGCAGGATGAAACTGCCTGTTTCATGATTTTCTATATAAGAGAAGGCCGCCTGGTGGGGAAAGACCACTATATTATAGAGGATCTTCTCGAAAGGGAGCTCGGAGAGATGCTTGAGCTGTTCATTACGCAGTACTATGCGGGCTCATCGTATGTGCCTAAGGAGATTCTTGCTAAAAAGTATCCAAACGGAAAGGAACTTCTTGAAAAATGGTTGTCCGGCAAAAGAGGCGGGAAAACAATATTGCTGCGTCCCCAGCGCGGGAATAAATCAAAGTTGCTTAAGATGGCTGAAAAAAATGCCATGGAGATATTGTCGAAACGGTCGGAAAAAGAAAAGGAATTAGCGGTCAAACGCCGACGAATTGAGGAAAAGCTTCAAAATGTGCTTGGAATTGAAACGGATATCAAGCGGATAGAATCCTATGACATATCCAATATTTCAGGAGTATATTCTGTCGGATCAATGGTTGTTTTCGAGGGCGCGGAGCCGGCGAAGAGGTCATACAGGCGCTTCCGAATAAGAACGGTGGATCAGGTTGACGACTATAAAAGCATGCAGGAAGTATTGTACAGGAGGTTCAAGAATGGCCTAGGAGAGAGGGATGCGCTCGAAAAGAGTGATATAAAACTAGGAGGCAAGTTTTCGGATTTCCCCGACATGCTCTTTATAGATGGAGGATTGGGACATGTACATGCGGCCCTGACTGTTCTTGATGCTTTCGGATTGAACATTCCCGTTGTTGGAATGAAAAAAGATTCTAAGCATAATACCGAGAGTCTGGTTTTTAAAAACGAGACGCGGGAAATAAAAAAAGACAGAGAACTTTTGAAGTTTATTTCACGCGTGCAGGATGAGACTCATCGTTTCGCAATCGATTACCATAAGAAGCTTAGGGGCAATGCACTGACAAAATCGGTTCTTGACGATATTAAGGGTGTTGGTGAAAAAAGGAAGGTAGCGCTTTTCAAAGCATTTGGTTCGGTAGATGCAATAAAGGAAGCGGATATCGATGCTTTATCTGCGGTGAAGGAAATCAATCGACAAACGGCGGAAGCCATAGCGGATTATTTCAAAAAACAAGGACACTCGGCGCTTTAGCACTTAGAAGTGTCCTTGTTCTATTTCTTTTATGAGTGAGGGTATATGAACACCCAATGTTTTGTGTCGAACTAGAATTGAGGATTTCGGGTTTGCCGCGGGACGTTTGAGACTTATATGGCGAATTTCTTCTTCCTCGTTTAATATGCTTGAATTTCCGAACAGTATTCTTCCTCTTGTGGCCTCAAATGAAGTTGTGTATGTCTGGCTTTCCAGGATACGGGGCAGGCTGCGAATATTGAATATGGATTCTTGATATTCGGTGTAGTAGAAATAATTTAGCAGTTCTGATTTTAGTTTATCTATCACCGAAGCGAGATTGCCATAAAATGGGTTGGAATGTCGCTTCGCCATTTTTTCCCAATTAGCGTATTTCTCTTCAGCCTCGCGAATGGTAGCCGATGCATATATTTGTTTCAGGTCCATAAGTATTTTGTATGATTGGAAAAGAGGAGAGCTTCCAAGCCTTAAAAAGGGGTGTTCAAGCTTAGTGTTTTCAAGAGTCTGGTTGTTTACAAAATCATATTGTATTTCATTCAACAGATTAATGCTTTTTATCTTTTTGAACCAAAGGTTTTTTCTTATCTGGCATTTAAATATTCGATTGATGAATTTTTCTACCTGGAACCTGTCGAGAACTATAGTGGCTTCTGGATAGCGGTTGTGAAGCATCCTGCTTTGTATGTACATAGGATCGGCGAAAATGATGTTATTGTAATTTGGTTCCATTATGTCAAGGAAAGATGTATTTCGGGGATCGCCTATGTCCCTGTTTATATCAAGAAGAAGTTCGGCCTCGGGGTCGCAAAAGAGAGTCAAAAGCTCTCGGTTTATGAAGAGCCTATTTATGACCAAAACTTTCGGTGTATAAATTTTTCTGTTTAAATCCAATGAGTGCATTGATTCATCGAACACGCGCATAGCAGTTGTATGGGACACATCGCAATCCTTGGCTACCTGAAGAAATGGTTTGCGGAAACACTCAGATGTAATGGTTGTTTTGAAGCGGTTCGTCATTCTTGAGAATCCGTCTATGCATTCTATTGTTTCATAAAAGGTTTTCCCGCATGACTTGCACTTGTAGCGTCCATGAAGTATGAGCAAGTCGACTGGATGTCCGTTTATCGAGATGTCCCTGACGTATCGTTCGCGTTTTCCGTGCTTTACAATGTATTCCGCCCCGCTCATGCAATGCGGGCATACGGTGGGAGGATGAATTTTTTCTACAATAAAAAGAAAAGTCATTTCCCTCTCCTTTTTTTCTAACACATGAAATTCTTCAAGATTAAGTTCCTGCACCTGCATTCAACTCCTTAAATAAACATGAAGCAGTTTTATTTATCTGTGTTATATTCTTAACGAGTGTTTGCAACGCTTTGAATTTATTTTACCATTAACCACCACCAAAGTTCAATAGCAATAATGGTTAAATCCATTGTAAATGCATATGCTAGGTGGTATTATTTCTATGGGGATTGTTTAATTAATAACATAATTACGTTAAAATTTAGACAATAATCTGTTAATTAAGAATAAATATATATTTATTATTGCTTAATTACTCAACTTTCGCAGGCGAATATTAACTTCAAACCCTTGAAAATTAAATACTTATAGTACATTTAATTTCTATATTGACATAAAAAATGCACCCAAGTTTGATAAAATGTAAGTGTCAAACAAACATTACAAACAG
>JAENWJ010000011.1 GCA_016649995.1 Peptostreptococcaceae bacterium | reverse complement strand
TTCTTTACTAGTAAAATGAATATAATCGAGAGAGGATTATTCTTTATTGGCGGATTAATGTTACTTACAACAAATCGTTATTTTAATCTAATAGCAGTAATACTGTTGGCTGTAGCGTATATTTTACAAAAAAGAAAACATCCAAAAGCAAAGATGGCATAATAAGAAAAAAAATATACAATCAACTTCTATCTACTATGCAGGCATTAATATCAATAATTCATTCTGTTAATAATATTATTTAATAGTGAGGGGGAATTAACATGAAAAATATAAAGCTTAATTGTACAAAATGTGGTAAAGAATTTTCAATAAAAAAAATAAATTTCCGATGTGATATTTGCAATGAACCATTGGAACTAGAAGAGGTAAAAACAGGAAAAATTACTAAAGGCAATACACTCAGCCAAAATACGCTAGAAAGATATTCTGATTTTTTTCCATTTCTGGAGTTAACCAAGGGAATATCTTTAGGAGAAGGATTTACAGCTCTTACTGAATCTCCGGATATTGCTAATAAAATAGGCATTAAAGAGCTTTATTTTAAAAATGAGAGTCAAAATCCTACATGGTCTTTTAAAGATAGAGGGACTGTAGCAGCAGTACAACATGCCATAAAACTTGGTTTTAAAAGAATAGGAACTGTTTCAAGTGGGAATATGGCACCGTCGGTAGCTGCTTATGGCAGCAAATCTAATTTAGAAACATTCATTTTTGTAAAAGAAGGTATACCTACTGAAAAGATAAATCCCATAGCGATATACAATCCTAATCTTCTAAAAATCAATGGGAATTATGATGATATTTATTTGGAAAGTTATAAAATTGGAGAAGAGAATGATATATACTTTATGAATTCAGATGTTCCTTTTAGGGTTGAGGGCGAAAAAACTGCTGCTTTTGAAATTTGCGAACAACTTAATTTTAATATGCCGGATTATGTAGTTGTGCCAACCAGTTCAGGCGGGAATACAAGAGGTATAGAAAAGGGATTCAGAGAATTTAAAAATTGTGGTTTAATAGATAAAATCCCAAAGATAATTTGTGCGCAAGCAAAGGGATGTTCTCCTATTGCTGAAGCTTATGAAGATGGACGCGAAGTGGTTAATAAAGTTGAGAATCCCAATACAATTGCTCATGCTATTGAAAACCCATATCCACCAAGCGGCAATCAAATTCTTCGTATGCTAAAAGCAAATGGAGGAATCGCAGTTAGTGTTACAGATGAAGAAATAATAGATGCGCAGGGGATTCTAGCAAGGGAAGGTATTTTTATTCAGCCAGCATCTGCGGTTCCATTGGCTGCCGTAAAAAAATTAAAGAAGCAAAATTATTTAAATGAAAACGATAGAGTTGTTTGTATTGTGACAGGAAGTGGATTGAAATACACAGCTGTTTTTGAGAAACATAAACTGAATACTATTGATTGCGATATAGAAGATCTATCTAGCGTAATTAAGGGGATAAAAAATGATAATAGAAAATAGACTAAAGGAATTGAAAATCAATATTCCGTTGTCGCCAAAACCGGGTGCAATATATGTCCCGGCAGTTAAGTGTGGGGAGTATATATATGTATCGGGGCAAACTCCCAAAGATGGAGTGAATTTAGTATACAAAGGAAAGCTAGGAAGAGATTTGTCTACAATTGAAGGATATGAAGCTTCAAAACTTTGCGTATTAAGATCTATTAGTGCTATAAAAGATATTATAATCGATTTGGACAACATAGAGAAAATTGTAAAAATGACAGGTTTTGTAAATTCTTGTGAAGATTTCACTGAACAATCTCTAGTTATAAATGGTGCATCTGAATTATTGGAGCAGATTTTTGGAGAAGTTGGAAAACATGCAAGGTCAGCTATAGGTGTTAACTCATTACCTGGAAACGCAGCCGTAGAAATTGAACTAATCGTAAAAATCAAAAAATAATAAAGCTTTGTCTATGTTGAAATAAGGAGAATTTAATGAATATTGCAGTTATTGGTTTTGGTGGTGTAGGAAGAGCTTTCATGAAGCTGCTTGAAGAAAAAGAAGAAATACTGCGTGAAGAAGGATTGGATACGCAAATCTGCTACATCATCAATTCGCGTGGCGGGGTTTATAACCCCGAGGGTATAGACTGCATGGACCTATTGGAATTTTCTGCGAAGGAGAGGGACATATCTAAATATCCCAAAGGCGGAAGCAAAGATGTCTCGTTCGGTAAAATGCTTGAAAACAAAGATGTTGATGTCGTTGTTGAAATGACCCCCACAAACAAAAAAACCGGAGAACCGGGTATGACCCATATAACTAAATCGATTGGAAGTGGAATTCATGTAATCACATCCAACAAGGGGCCAATATTGCTCGCATATAAAAAGCTGAATGATTTAGCAGTGAAAAATGGAGTGCAGCTGGGAATTGGTTGTACTACAGGAGGGGCTCTGCCTTCTATAAACGGTGGCATGATGGACTTGGCCGGGTCTGAAATACTTTCCATAGAAGGCTTACTTAATGGGACGACAAATTTCATAATAAATGAAATGGAAAACAAAAAAGTTAGCTACCTTGAGGCGCTGAAAGAGGCGCAGAAAATTGGTATTGCTGAAACCGATCCGACTCTTGACGTGGAGGGCTGGGATACGGCGTCTAAACTCTTGATTTTGACCAATGTACTTATGAATGAGGAAAAAACATTGGAAGACATAAGCGTAGAAGGAATTACGGAAATCACACCGGAGGATGTAAGTCAGTGCTTAGCCGAAGGCAAAAAATTCAAGCTGGTTGGCAAAACGGTAAAAAAAGACGGACAAGTGAGAATGAGCGTTCGGCTTGAAAAACTTGACTCGAGCCATTCTCTTTACGGGGTGGATGGAAAAAATAAAGCAGTCAGGTATACCTCGGACGGATTGGGCGATTTGACAATCATAGGCGGGGCATCAGGTGTTAGACCTGCTGGAGCGTCAGTTTTGAGAGATCTAATCAATATACACAGAGGATATAAATTCAGCAGATAAGTGATTGCAATTTAGGGTTGAGGATAAAATACAGAAGCGTATACGTTCCTGTATAGCAGATTCTGTATTTTATCAAACTCGCAATATTCGAATTTTTAAGGATAAGACATCAAACAGATCGGCACAGCGATTTTGCCGATCACGTAGGGCAGTTGAAGGAATGAGTACGCGTGCAGATGAAAGCCTAAACCTCACAGAAGGAGATTTTTCCTTGGGCTTCATCTGTATTTGGCTTTTCGACTTCCCAAAAACGATAAAACCGACCATGATGCCATCGATTTCACGGGAAACAAAGTGGTACTGAAAGTTCTTAAGCGTTGATGAAGGAGTATCACTAGATGAAGGATTTACCGGGCTAGTTGAAACAGAGAGACTAGCGGACGTTGTTGGTGTTGATAAGTTGTATTTTAAGAATGAAAGTCAAAATCCGACATGGTCGTTTAAGGACAGAGGAACATATGTGGGATTGCAACATGCGCTTAAACTCGGATATAAAAGAATAGGGACGGTTTCTACCGGGAACATGGCTTCTGCGGTTCCGATTGCGGCTGTGAAAAAACTCAAAGAGACTGGAGTGCTTTCAGATGACGACAGGGTTGTTTGCATTATTACCGGGAGCGGACTTAAATATACTGCCGCTTTTGCTAAACATTATATGAAAAGCGAGGAATGCCGCCTGGAAGACCTTGGCGAATTTATTGCTAAAAACTATTAATGTGTAGTGGATTTCGACAGGGAGACCCAGAGCAACACCTATTTCTCGTGGTGATACAGTCGAGTGTAGGATTGATGGGTTTGAAACCTTAGAAAACTCTGAAGCAGACAAAAAAGTTGCCGAATAGAAGTGAGATTATTGGACGGAAAGAACAAACAATGTTTAATTTAGCGGGCAATCGGAGGAGCAAGCCATGGACAGACTGACCGAATGGATTGAAGAGAAAAAAACATATATTTCAAAACATATTGAGGGGAAACAAAATGGCGGCTACAGCGGAGAAGCAATCGACAGGCTTGCGAAATTCGAGAACCTGCTTGAAGACATGCTCGGGCAGAAAGAAAAACTTCCCGGAGAGCTAGCAAAACTAAGGGAAGAAGGGAAAGAAAAAAGCTATCGGTTCAGGGAAATATTCGCCAAGAAACTTACAATAGAGGCTTTGCTAACAATCATGAAGGATTTCGGAATAGAATAAAATGGCGCAAGAATATTCCGGGATTATTGTTGACTCATAAAAAGAAGGCCTTCGCGGGGTGATTTGCGAAGGCTCTTTTCTTCTATATATTACATAAAGTTGTATCTGCTTTAATAGTGACGAATTGTTTTTCTAAAAAAACGTTTCTAAAGGGTTTCCATTGCATTTATGAACGCATCCAAAGGCTGGTCGCCTATAAGATCGACACTGTCATTGAAGACGATTTTAGGAACCCCGCCGACATTGAACTTTTGGGAAAGTTCTTCGAAGGTGTTGGCTTCAATCATCTCTGCATTCACATTGGGGTTTAGAAGAGCGATTTTGTGGGCTTTTGACACGGCACCCGGACAATGCGGGCAGCCCAAGGTTACGAAGACCTTAATGTTTACAGGTTTGTCTATACTTTTGATTCTTTGCATCATTTCCTCCGGCAATTTTTCTCCGGCTCCAGATACATTCAATATGCCTGATATGAAAGAGTTTATCTCATGGCCAGCAGGGATTCCGTTGAACTTCACTCCGTTGTTCTTGTTTTCGCTGTCAAGAAGGACAATCGCAGGCGTAAGCTTTACGTCAAATTCCATGGCTTTTTCCTTGTCGCGGGCAACATCGTAGACTGATAGCGAAAGCTTATCGCTGAGACTGGCCATTTCCTCCATGTATCCACGGGCGTCTTCGCAGGATTCGCAGCCAGTTTTGTCAACGAATAGAGCGATGTTCACATTTTCTTTCATTGGTGCAAAAACTGCCTTGATTTGCTTGCTGATATCTTCATTTAAAAAAGCCATATTAATAATCCTCCATTTTTGGGTTTGTTTTAAAGCTTGTTTATATAGTCGTTTGCGCTTAGTGCGGCCGTTGCGCCTTCTGCTGCCGATAGTATTATTTGCTTGTAATCGCCGTTGGTAACATCCCCTGCTGCAAAAATTCCTTCGGTGCTTGTTTTTGCTTTTCTGTCGACAATAATTTCTTTTCTTTCGTTCATTTCAAGTAATCCCTCAAAGACTTCGCTCTTTGGAAGGTAACCTATCTCTATGAAAAGACCGTTTGTGGCGATTTCAATTTCCTTACCTTCATTTTTGTCGAAGGCAACAATGTGTGTGAGCAGCCTTTCGCCGCGGATTTCCCTTATTTCAGTTTGAAGATAAATCTCAACATTCTCAAGTTGCTTTAGTCTGTCTATGAGAACTTGGTCCGCCCTGAATTGGCTTCTGTGAACAATCTTGACAGTGCTGGCTATCTTTGCAAGGTCGATTGCAGCTTCAACGGCAGAATTTCCGCCGCCGGAGACGATTACATCCAGGCCTGAGAAAAGCGGTCCGTCGCATATCGCGCAGTATGCTACCCCTTTGCCCATGAATTCTTTTTCGCCGGGTACGCCCAGTGTTCTTGGTTTGCTGCCGGTGGAAACAATGATTGATTTTGCCTTGTATATTTTTCCATTGTCTGCGTGGATTTTTTTAAAGTCTTTACCATCTTCAATGGATTGAACCAGAGTTCCCGTCGTTGTCGGAATATCGTATTCATTTAAATGTTCTTCGAATCTATGCATCAAATCCTGACCGGAGAGGTTTTTGAATCCGAGATAATTTTCGACGGAGGAGGTGTCCATTACCTGCCCGCCTATGTGGTTTGCAATTATTCCAATATTCAAGCCCTTGCGCTTTGCATACAATGCGGCGTTGAGCCCTGCGGGGCCGCCTCCGATTATTATTGCATCGTAAAGCCTTTCTGTGTCGAGCCCTTTTGCTTTTGCAGCGCCATTTAGATTAAAATCCAATACCATTTTTTTCTCCCTTCATTTTCCCATGTTTCGGCTTATGATTTTGCATACGGCTGATTCCCCGAGCCCCCCGAAAAGGGTGCCTATTTCCTTGAGAGAAAGGGTCGTCATTTTTCTGAAATTAAGAAGTTCGCTGTTTCTGAGTTGCTTGTTCGACAGAAATTGCTCAAGGGTGAGGCCATGAACCTTTGCTGCAGCTTTCAGCAATTTCATCCCCTGGTCCAAGGTACGGATGCAATCGGTCCTGTCCTTGCACGACGGATTGACGTCAAGGCAAATCTCGCCCGTTTCAGTGTCATAAATCATTACACTTTCCCTATTGCTCTTGCCGGGCGTGAAATATATGTCGCTATCCAAAAGGGTGTCGGTTATGGCGGACCAATAGTCGCAACAAGGTTTTTCTCCGTGCAATGTATTCAGAACAATGCGAAGATCTTCCGGAGATTTTATCAATGTGCTTCTATAGCGCCCCCTAAAAATCTTGCCCCGATTCCTCATGCGATAGGCATAACTTATATTGATCGACTTCATGATCTTTGAAATGTCGCTTCCATTGTCATAAAGCACAAGCTTGTAAGCCTGCTTGTCCGCCAAACAATATCCGTATACCTTGAATTGAAATTGAGCCTTCTTTTCCTGCAATATTTCGAGGAAATTATGTCGGTCGGTATCGGAATCGAATATGTTTTTGCCTTCGACGCAGGATTGTTGAACGAGATATGTCCCGAAGGGAACCTTTTCCCTCGCCTTTCTTGCCATGGCAATCACCTCAGTTATAAAATACATCAAAATAAAACATTTGTCAAGTACCGTCCCCGATTAATTTACAATCATACAAAAGAGCACTGCATCCTTGAAGGGTGCAATGCTCTTTACAGATTGAACATGGTACTTTAATTTTCATTTGATAACTATCATGTTTGTTCCGGCCGTGAAAAGCTTATTGTGTATATAGTCCAAAAACCTTGGCTCCATGGTGGAAAAACAAGGAACAAGATTTTCGTTCTTCATGTTTTGAAAATCGTCAATCAAATCTTGCAGTGAGGGGTCTGTATTCATGGCAGAGGCTCCTTTTAAAACGTATTTTTAATCATTATATGATTTAAAAGGGCAGATGACAATTTCCTAAGCTATGAAATGGATATCATTAATAGTCTTCTTTACAAGAAGAAAAAGACAAGAGTGTTTGCGATGCGGAAATATTGAAGACACTTTTTTGTGCAAATCAATTAGATAATCTGCCTTATGGATACTTTAGCTCACGAATGGTTTGGACAATTTCGCAGGTTGGAGTATATAATGATATGTAAAGAGATGAAAAGAAGGTATAAATATGGCAAAAAACAAAAAAACCAACGCAATGCGCTTGCTTGAAAAAGAAGGCATTGCCTTTGAAACAATCTCATACGAAAACAGGGATGGGAAAATTGACGGAGTTTCAGTTGCGGCCAAAATTGGGCGAAGTCCTGAATATGTATTCAAAACACTTGTTACGGAAGGCTCGAGTGGAGAGCATTACGTGTTTGTTATTCCAGCGAACGAGGAGTTGAATCTGAAAAAAGCGGCAAAAGCTGCTGGAGAAAAGAAGGTACAGATGATTCATGTTAAGGACATATTGGGGCTTACCGGATACATACGGGGAGGATGCTCCCCGATAGGAATGAAGAAGCATTTCAAGACATTCATAGATGAAAGCGCCGGATTGCTTGACAAGATTGTTGTCAGCGGAGGGATGATTGGGCTACAAATGGAGATCGAATCGAAATCCTTGCTCTTTGTGGCAAAAGCAACATTGGTTGATGTGGCTGATTGAGCCTATTGTGCCCAAAAAATGCTGAATGTATAAAAGAACGATGAGCGAAAAATTATATGGGAAGAAAACATGTCTCCTTGTGTAATTGACAGCGGAGCAGGACTTGTATATCATGGATACATGAAAAACAAACATGACATTTATTGAGATCAAGGAGGATAAAGGAATGTTATACAGTTTTAGGAACGACTACAGCGAGGGAGCTCATCCCAGTATATTGGAGGCCCTGACAAAAACGAATATGAATCAGGAAGACGGATACGGTGAGGACTCACATTGCGTTATTGCAACTGGGATCATAAGAGAAAAAACAGGCAATTCCAATGCTGACATACACTTCGTGTCGGGCGGCACACAGGCCAACATGATTGTCATTTCGTCCATGTTGAAACCCTATGAATCGGTAATATCGGCGGAGACCGGTCATATAAACGGACATGAGACGGGAGCCGTGGAGTCCACCGGACACAAGATCAATACGGTGACAAGCACGGACGGAAAACTTACTACGGAAGGAATAAAGAGAGTGTTGGAGGAGCATTACTTCGAGCACATGGTCAAGCCGGCGATGGTTTACATATCAAACTCGACAGAGGTAGGGACATTCTATACAAAGAGAGAGCTTGAGGATATTTCTGATTTTTGCAAGAGGGAGGGCTTGTATCTGTTTGCGGATGGAGCAAGATTGGGTTCGGCACTATGCGCGGAAGGAAACGATTTGACTCTGGAGGAATTTTCTGCCCTTGTGGATGTTTTTTACATAGGCGGTACCAAGAACGGGGCACTCATAGGGGAAGCAATCGTAATTAACAATGAAGCCCTTAAGCCATGCTTTAGGTATGCCATGAAGCAGAGGGGGGCTCTTCTTGCAAAAGGAAGAATCCTTGGGGTGCAGTTTGAGGAATTATTAAGAGATGATCTGTATTTTGAACTAGCGCGCCACGCAAACTCCATGGCGGCAAAGCTTACCGATGGAATAAAGAATCTGGGCTATGGATTCATGGCCGAGTCGACTACAAATCAGATTTTCCCTATACTGTCCAATACGGTAATAAAAAAAATGATGGAAAGCTACGGCTTCTATGAATGGTGTGGGATTGACGAAAGCCATACTGCAATTCGACTTGTGACGTCCTGGGCTACTGGTGAGGATGCGGTTAAGAGCTTCCTATCCGACCTGAAGCGTTTAAGCCAATAGGACTGATGAGAAGAAAATTCCTATTTGTGAAATATTAATGGGCAATAAAAAGGCTGCCGCATCATTTAAAAGATGCGACAGCCTTTAATTTATTCAGAATGAAAATTAAAGAGACAATTCCCAGCGTTCTTCGATTAGGTCTATTCCCCAAAGGAAGCGGGAAGCGTATTCAGTTATCTCGAATCCGTATTTCTTGTAAAGATGGCGAGCGACATCAAGGCTTTTTACTGTCCATAGGAAAATTGATTTATAGCCCTTTTCCCTGCTGAAATCTATTGCTGTCCTTACAAACGCGTTTCCGAGGCCGGTTCCTCTTGCGGACGGATCGATTAGAAACCACCTGAGTTGTGCGTCGTCTTCACTGTTCTGTATGATTGCGATAGACCCAACGATAACTCCGTTATCTTCGGCCACCCAGACCATGCTTCCGCTACGGTCATTTGTTTCGAGGAATTGGCCCATAGCAGGCAAAACATATGGCTCGAATTCGCTTACATCAAATCCATATTCCCTCTCATACAATTTGCAGTGCAAGTAGTCTATATAACCCAAATCTCCCGGTTGGTACTCCCTGATCACGAGGGCTTTTATGCAGTCGCTATTGCTGTTTGGTTTTTCCATTTAGGCACATCCCTTCGAGAGTATTTCCTTCATCATAAACCGCTTGAGCCTGCAGGTCAAGACAAATGCTGGAATATTCAGAAAAAAACCTACGCAAACATTCGTGAATTTATAAGCGAATATTTGCTATTTGCTTCGTTTTACGATAAACTAATTTAATGTGAACAATTCGGAACGATATTATTAAAAAGGTTAAAAGGGTGAAAAAATGTTAAGTGTTACTAATTTATCTTTAAGATTTTCGGATAGAAAGTTGTTTGATGATGTGAATTTGAAATTTACCAAGGGGAATTGCTATGGCGTCATAGGTGCGAATGGAGCGGGCAAATCCACCTTGCTGAGAATACTCGAGGGTGAACTTGAACCTACTGCGGGAGATGTTTTCATTACCCCAGGAGAACGGCTTGCAGTTCTTAGGCAGGACCATTTCGCCTACGACGATGAAAGCGTCATCGATACGGTTATAATGGGTCATGAACGGCTTCGGCAAATAATGGCTGAGAAGGATGCGCTTTACGCCAAAGAAGATTTTTCTGAAAAAGACGGGATAAAGGCCGCCGAACTCGAGGGCGAGTTTGCAGAGATGAATGGATGGGATGCTGAAACCGATGCGGAGAAGTTGCTTGTCGGACTTGGCATAATGAAGGACGCCCATGGGCTCCTAATGCGAGAACTTGCAGGCGGTGAAAAAGTGAAGGTGCTTCTAGCACAGGCTCTTTTCGGAAACCCCGACATACTTCTTATGGACGAGCCTACGAACCATTTGGATTTTACGGCTATCAACTGGCTTGAAGAATTTTTGATAAACTATGAAAATACCGTGGTAGTAGTATCCCATGACAGGCATTTCCTAAACATGGTCTGTACACACATGGTGGATGTAGATTTTGGAAAGGTGCATCTCTTTGTGGGAAACTATGATTTCTGGTACGAGTCGAGCCAGCTGGCATTAAAGCTCATGAAGGACCAGAACAAGAAGAGCGAGGAAAAAATAAAGGAACTTGAAAAGTTCATAGCCAGGTTCAGCTCCAATGCATCGAAGGCAAAGCAAGCGACTTCGAGAAAGAAGCTTTTGGACAAGATAAATGTTGAGGACATAGTTCCTTCATCCAGACGATATCCATTCGTTGGGTTCAAGCCCAACCGTGAAACAGGGAAGGACATACTCTTTGTAGAAGGTCTCACCAAAACAGTCGATGGGGCCAAGGTGCTAGATGATATTTCCTTTACTTTAAACAAGAACGACAAGGTCATATTCGTTTCTAAGAACAAGGTGGCAGTTACGACCCTTTTCAAGATTCTCGCTGGAGAAATGGAAGCGGATGAGGGTAAATTCAAGTGGGGAGTCACTACAAGTCAGGCATATTTGCCCAATGACAATGCCAAGTGGTTCGAGGACGTGGACATTAATCTTATAGACTGGCTCAGGCAGTTTTCCGAAGAAAAAGAAGAAAGTTTCATAAGGGGATTTCTAGGGAGAATGCTTTTCTCAGGAGAGGAGCCTATGAAAAAGGTTCCGGTTCTTTCCGGAGGAGAAAAGGTAAGATGCATGTTCTCGAAGATGATGCTTTCGGGATCGAATGTGCTGATTCTGGATGAGCCCACAAACCATCTTGATCTGGAATCAATACAAGCTGTGAATGATGGACTCCAGAGTTTTAACGAGATATTGCTGTTTTCATCACACGACCACAAGTTTGTTGAATCTATTTCAAATAGAGTTATTGAGCTTACACCGTCGGGCGTTTACGACCGAGTGGGGGACTTTGACGAGTTTCTTGCAAACGAAGAGGTCCAGGCTTCAATTGAAAAAATGTATAAATAAAAAGAATGCTTGTTTCCGCGGGGCATTCCCTTTCCACTGCATTTTCCAGAAAGCTCGGGATTTTCTATTTCCGCAAGACTTCCGGATTCGACGGCATCCGAAAGAGCGTCTCCTACAGCGTTCATGATTCCATAGGATGTGCAGGTTGAACCATTCACCGCGTCCACAGAAATCGACTGGCTTTCGATTATTTCCTCAGGTGGTACCTTGTCCATTGCCGGCATATAGTACGAGGAACCGTGTTCGTTGTGGCTTAGTATGTCAATGACTGAAATGACATTGTCCTTCATTGTGACAGATGCGTGAAGAAACAAGAAATAATTATATTTTGCTATTGATTATAATGCCATAATTATGTATCATAGTGTTGTGCCTTTTTTCGGGATGTGGCGCAGCTTGGTAGCGCGCTTGCTTCGGGAGTAAGAGGTCGCAGGTTCAAATCCTGTCATCCCGACCAAATTATAAAAGCCCCTGTTGTTCTATATGAACAGCAGGGGCTTTTATTTGTCAAAAGAGGGTAATATAAATATTAAGGGAGGCGGGGAAACAATGAAATTATACAGGCGTATAAAAGGAAAAATCTACTTTATACCTTTTACTTACAGTGTTTTCTTCATCGTGTTGCCAAGTCTATACAGATTAACACGCTTATAAAACGCATAACAAGGGAAATATTGGCTTTAATCGAATCAAAGGTTCAAGAAATATGCGATTATGAAAGCATAAGAAATTCTCCGACGGAGAATTTGGGCAACCGGCTGGAGCTTGAATCAGAAGCAATAAAATCGGACAGAGCCGGATACATAAGGGCTTTGATGAAAAAGTAAAGAGGCTTGAAAAATTGACGGGAAGGATTCGCATGAGTGTCTAAACAATCGAAGACATGAATTGAGGAAAAGGCTATTGACGGTTTGTCTATTGGGGTATTAAAGTAATGCACAAAAAAATATGGGGATGGCGCTTCTCATAAAATTTCATGAAGGGAGACGCAGATATGAATAAATATTTGAAGGTAGTTTTACCCGTTATTTTGGTTGTTGTCATTCTTGCCGCATGCACTTCGCCGGCTACGGAACCTAAAAGAGCCTATGACGAAGGAAAAATAGACAACAAATTTGTTGGAGGAATGACGTCCTTCGCATTCGATATGTTCAGGGAGCTAAACAGGGAAGAGAAAGGCGAAAATATATTCATTTCACCCCTCAGCATTGTAGCAGCGCTTACAATGACATATAACGGTTCGGGCGGGGAAACCAGAGAAGAAATGAAGTCGGTACTGGGGTACGAAATCTTTTCAGATGAGACAGCAAACGATTCGTTTGAGAACCTTTTGCCATATTTGATGCAGGCTGATGAAAAGACAATCATCGACATATCAAATTCCATATGGTACAGAGAAGGAGAGGCCATTGGAGAGAATTTTCTTGAGCTAAATAAAAGGGTGTTTGATGCTTCTATTGAATCCATTGATTTCCAAAAGCCGGATAGTGCAGACATAATAAACCGATGGATAGAGGATGCTACAAAGGGCAAGATAACTAAAATGATTGAGCCCCCCATCTCGCCGGATGTAGTGATGTATCTCATAAACGCGGTTTATTTCAAGGGCGAGTGGACAAATGCATTTGATGAGAAAAGAACCTATGAGACCAAGTTCACGGAGGAATCCGGAACGCAAAAGACTGTTGAGATGATGAGTAACAAGACAACGGTCGATTTCGGCGAGACGAAGGACTTCAAAATTGCAAGGCTGCCATACGGAAACGAAAAGCTGTCCATGTATTTCGTTTTGCCTGAGGGTGGGCAAACTGTGGATGATCTTATAGAGTCTTTGGACGCAGACCGCTGGGAAAAAATGAAGGAGTCTATCTGGGAAACGGAAAATATTATACTTGGAATTCCCAAGTTCAAGATGGATTACGGAATAAAAAAGCTCAACGATACCTTGATTTCGATGGGAATGAAAAAGGCTTTTGGGGCTGAGGCGGACTTCTCGGGAATAAGAGACGACATTTTCATAAGCAGGGTGCTCCACAAGGCTGTCATAGAGGTCAACGAGAAGGGAAGCGAAGCGGCGGCTGTCACTGTTGTGGAGATTCTTGAGAGCGCAGCAGTGGAAGACCCGGCTATGTTCGTGGCTGACAGACCCTTTGTTTTCATGATTGCCGATGATGTACACGGGGATATATTGTTCATGGGCAAGTATGTAGTGGTAGAATAAGAATGGATGAAAGAACAAAATGAATGGAGGCGAACAGATGAAAAGCATATATTTTGCAGGAGGGTGTTTCTGGGGCGTTGAGGAGTATTTTTCGAAAGTAGCAGGCGTAATCGAAACTGAAGTCGGTTATGCGAACGGAAAAATCGAAAATCCAACCTACGAGGATGTTTGCCATAACTTCACGGGGCACGCGGAAACGGTAAAGGTTTCGTATGACGAGAGACTTGCGAGTGTAGAAACCTTGCTTGCCGCACTGTTCAGGATAATAGATCCGACACTTTTAAATCGCCAGGGACCTGACAGGGGAGCGCAGTATCGGACGGGTGTCTATTCGGAGAACGAGGACGACCTTGCGGCGGCGAATGAATGGATTGGGTCGGTCGCAGGAAAATATAAGAAACCGGTGCAGACAGAGGTACTGCCTCTTGAAAACTATAGCAGGGCAGAAGAGTACCATCAGAAATACCTCAAGAAGAATTCCGGAGGGTACTGCCATATAGATTTGGATGCATAATTAATGTCGACGAGAATCGCTAATTTCAGCGTTGCTTTCTGAAAACCGCTCTGTCACGTATATTTTATACGCTCCAGTCACTGTTTTCAGAAAGCGCCTTGAACTAAGCGATTCTCGCCGGTTTTTATACTGTCTTTCATTCTTGCCCGCTTGCTGCGTCTTGCGTCTGATTCGCGTGCCCTTATGAGAGAGTTTAATATTTGATATAATAGATTATAGAAGCAAATATAAGGATTCTTATTAGCAATTGTTCTGAAAGGAAAACCAATGGGAAATAACAAAAAAACAAACGCTTGCAACAAAACTGCTTGCAAGATTTGCGGAAGCGAAACTAGAGATTTGTATGATACGCAAATGAAGGACCGTTACCACATATGCCCTGTATGTAAGTACATTTTTCTGGACAATGGGGGATATGTTTCAAGCGAAGATGAAAAAGAACGATATCTAGAGCATAATAACTCATATGAAAACGAGGGATATAGATCTTTTCTCGAAGGATTTCTTGATGAAGCTGTCTTTCCATATGGGAAAAATTTCGACAGGGCATTGGATTTTGGAAGTGGTCCCGAACCCGTATTGTCGCGAATAATGAGGGAAAAGCATGGAATAAAAACCGACATATGTGATCTTTATTTTTCTCCTGAGAAGGTTTATCTTGACAACAAATATGACCTTATTGTTGCCACGGAGGTGTTCGAGCATCTCAAAGAACCCGTCGATACCATTAAGGAGCTTTCGAAATGTCTTAAAACTGATGGATTGCTTTCCGTGATGACACTTTTTCACTACAACGATGATGAATCGTTTCTAGGCTGGCATTACCGAAGGGACAAGACACATATAGGGTTTTTTATGTCGAAGACCTTGGAAAAGCTTGGAGAGCTTGCGAATCTTCGATTGATACATACGGATGGTAAAAGATGCGGAACCTTTAAAAAATATTCCGATGCCGATTCTGAAATCATAGACTCCTAGGCTTCCAGACAATGTATATGTATTTTGCGTATTCATATCCATAATTTTGCGCCATAGTCATTTCATCAAGATCTAAGATGGGAAAATACATACACGAAAGGGAAAGGGAAGAAGAGTGAAAAAATATAAAATCCAATTTATCTTAGTGCTTGTTACGGCACTCATTCCTATAGCGGCATGGGCAAACATGGGAATTCCGATAGAAGACCCGGTGGACCACTACATGGTTTTCGATTCTGATTCCGGAATTCGCATGGTGGAAGAAACGGTCTCGTTCAGCTTCGAAGGCGACAAGGGGCTTTACAGCTCTAGGGTAGACGTATCATACATTCTTAGGAACGAAGAGAAAGAAGATAAAATTGTGGACATGATTTTCATGACTTCCTACATGGGGGAGGATGGATCCCTCGCAGTCCGTTCCAAAGGAGAAATGATTGAAACAGGTCAGGCTAAGCATCTTGAAGAGATGCCGATAAATTGGGAGGCGTCCAGCCGAATGCCGATTGTTGAGCCGCTAAGTGGAGAAATCCTCGAAAACAGTCCGAGTCATTTTGAAGGGGCTGTGTCAAAAGATGGCCCGGTCATTTGGGGAACTCGTTTTTCCGTGGACTTGCCGGCAGGGAAGGAAACGACTCTTGAAGTCGCCTACGACAGCGAAAGCGGTTTTTACAGGTACCAAAACGTCATAAACAATGTTTGTTCGCAGATATACTATCTTACTCCCGCGAAATTCTACGAGGGGGAGCCCAAGGTGACTCTGAAAATCTCCTTTCCGGAAGAGATGGACATGGCTCTGCACTCCAACATTCCCATGCATTCGGACGGAGGGAATGCTTACTCGGCAGAGCTTGACGGGCTTCCTGAAGAGGAATGGCTATTCTCTTTCGCGGACAGAAAGGGTCTGGTTTTGGGAACGAATGACAGAACGCTGAATAACGGAATTGTTTTAGGGATGTTAGCGGTTATTATTGCTCTTTCCGTTTGGATTTGGAAGAAGAAGAGGCGAAAGACCATGGCTATATGTGGGGGCGTCATAGCCGTATGTTCACTTGCGCTTTTCAGGCCATCATATGGAATGGCCTTCCTGCTTTATATAGCGGCGCCGATTATTGGAATTGCTGCTTTGGTATTTCTTGCCGTTTGGGTTATGAAGAGGTTTCTTGCAAACAAGCGTAAGCTATAGGAAAATGTGAATATTTTGGACAAGCTTTATTGAAGAGACGATGAACGATATCATGTATTCATAAATTGACCGGAGGAAGATGGAATTGAAAGAACAAGTGCTGAAACTTAGGGGAAAAAATTCTATAAAATACATCGAAGGGTATCCTCTCATAAGAGAGAAGGACCTTGAAGGCGTAGGTAAAAGCCTTAAGGAAGGCTCTGTCGTCAGGCTTGAGGATGGCTCAGGAAACTTCATCGCAAGGGGCTACATAGGCAGTCAAAACAAGGGCGCCGGCTGGGTTCTCTCGAGAAAGGAAAACGAGGCAATCGATGAAGCATTCTTTTATAACAGGATTGCGGCTGCGCTCGGAAAGAGAAGCCGATACTTCGCAGACCATGAAACAACTGCCTTTAGAATCTTCAACGGGGAAGGCGACGGAATCGGAGGATTGACAATCGACTTTTTTGATGGATACTGCCTTATAAACTGGTATAGTCTGGGAATCTATAGATTCAAAGAAACCATCGTAGAAGCGCTTTCTGCAATGACGGCGGCCAAGGGCATTTATGAGAAAAAGAGATTCGATACCGGGGGCAAATACTTAACAGATGACGATTTTGTCAAGGGTTTGCAACCGGAGTTTCCTCTAATAGTCAGAGAAAAAGGTGTGAAATACGCGGTTTATCTGAACGAGGGAGCCATGACAGGAATTTTTCTTGATCAAAGGGAAGTGCGAGGCCGCCTGAAAGAGGTCTATTCAAAGGGCAAGACCGTGCTTAATACCTTTTCGTATACAGGGGCGTTTTCGGTTGCGGCAGCGCTTGGTGGAGCAAAAAAAACCGTGAGCATTGATCTTGCTAACAGGAGCCTCGAAAGGACAATGGAGCAGTTCGAAATTAACGGTCTCGGAAAAGAAGGACGTGAGATAGTTGTAGAGGATGTCTTCAAGTATTTTAAAAGGGCGGTCAAGCAGGGTCTTCTTTTCGATATAGTGGTACTCGATCCTCCAAGCTTTGCCAGGTCCAAGGAAAACATATTCAGCGCTCCTAAGGACTACGGGAATCTAGTTTCAGAGTCCGCAAAGCTGCTTAAAGACGGAGGATTGCTCATTGCGTCTACAAATTGTGCCGCCTTTGACATGACGCGGTTTAAGGAAATGGTGAAGGACGGGTTCAAGCAGTCGGATGCTACATTCAATATTCTTGAGGAGTATAGGCTTCCTGAGGATTTCAGGATATGTGAAAGCTACAGTGAAAGCGACTATCTGAAAGTTCTATTTTTAAGGGTTGGCAAGCGGGCATGAAGACCCTAAATCATATTAAAAAGAGATTTGTGGCTTTGATAACCTTAAAAGCATAAAAAGAAACTCGATTTTTCAAAAATCCGCTTATTTAGCGGGTTTTTGCTGTATGATAGAAATGTAAATGAAATTAAAAGAATGATAATAAAAGGATGGGAAAAATGATTAAATTAGGGGAAAGACAATCCTTGAAAATAATTAAAAAAACCGCTGACGGACTGTTTCTATCAGATTCCACAGAAGGTCAAAATGTTTTTTTGCCGACGAAGGAAATCAAGGAAGACATGGAAATAGGAGATGCTTTAGAGGTTTTTGTTTACAAGGACAACAGGCAAAACCTTTTGTCCACTACTAAGGAGACAAGACTTGTAAAGGGAGGAATGGCTCTTTTATCGGTTAAGTCTATTACGGATTTTGGCGCATTTTTGGATTGGGGATTGGATAAGGACCTCTTTCTGCCATTCAAAGAGCAGAGAGGGACTATTAAAGAAGGCCATAGGGTTTTAGTCCAATTGTATGAGGATAAAAGCGGACGCTTATGTGGAACCATGAAAATATCCAATAGGCTTCAAAGTGCAAGCCCGTACGATGAAGGCATGGCTGTATGGGGAACGGTCTATGATATAAATCCGGACATGGGCGCTTTTGTTGCCGTAGAGAATCTATATCATGGAATGCTTCCAAAACGCGAGGTATATAAAATATTTCAGCTTGGAGAAAGAATTGAAGCCTGGGTTGAATCAACGAGAGAAGACGGCAAACTAAACCTGACATTCCGAAAAAAAGCACATGTGACAATGGACGATGATGCTGACTTTGTTTTTAAGGAACTAAACAAGAATGATGGATTCTTGCCTTTTAATGATGAATCGGATGCCGACGAAATAAGGAAGCGCTTTGGTATAAGCAAGCGTTCTTTCAAGAGGGCTTTGGGAAGATTGTTCAAGAGGCACTTGATCACTTTCGAAGAAGGCGGAACCAGACTTACGGAAGCAGGGATAGAAGAATTCCAAAACAAAATATAGAAGGAATGATTGAGATTATGGAAGAAAGTATGACTATAAGTGTTGAGAAGGCTCTTTCAGGGAAAAACTACATCTTTTTGGATGTTCGTTCTGAAGGAGAATTCGCAGAGGACCATTTGGAAGGGGCTTTGAATTTCGCGCTTTTTAATGACGAAGAGAGGTCCCGCATAGGAACAATATATAGAGAGGATCGGAGCGAAGCGAAGCTTGAAGGCATACGGGTTGCATCAAAAAAACTAGAGCTTTTATATACACAGATACAGGCTCTTTCGAGCAAGCATGACCGCGTAGTAGTATACTGCTGGCGGGGAGGCATGCGAAGCCGCGCAGTTGTTGCGTTTTTTCGGTCTTTGGGAATGGGGAATGTTTTGCAACTTGAAGGCGGCTACAAGGAATACAGGAGAATTGTGAACGCGTATCTTGAGAAGGATGTGGAAAAACTGACCTTTGTGGTTCTCCATGGAAGGACAGGGGTCGGCAAGACGGAAATACTTAAAAAGCTTAAGAAAAGGGGAGTCCATACGGTAGACCTTGAGGCCCATGCAAGCAACTCAGGGTCAGTTTTCGGTAGAATACCATTCGGTGGAAGAGGCCCTACTCAGAAGCGGTTCGATACGTTGCTTTTCGAAAACCTTAAAGATTGGGACGATTATTTTATACTTGAGAGTGAAAGCAAACGTATTGGAGATCTCCACCTGAAGGAAAATTTCTTTCAGGCTATGAAAAGAGGGGTTCACATACTCGTTGACACAAACATTGAAAATCGCGTCAAAATAATCGCCGACGACTATGTTTCGCCTGAAACTGAGAAGCAAATAATTGGAGCAATAGAGGCCCTTAGAAAGCGATTGGGAGGAGATGCTGCCGATCGACTTGTGGGCCAGGTTAAAAATGATGAATACCACGAGGTTATACGATACCTCATGGAGTCCTATTACGACGGACTATATGATTACTCCATAAAAAATGTTCTCGAATATGATTTGGAAATCACATACGAAGACATTGACGAAGCCGTAGATGCTATTGAAGCATGGTTGGTGGACAAGGTCTTTTTCCGAAAGGCCGATGTTGTGGAAAAGTGAGAAAATAATTTAATGCAGTTATTATGCATCCTCTCTCAGTAGAGGTTTTTCTTTTGATTAAAGCAGGGCAGGTACAGGTCTTGCTTTATGGTTGACAAGAGGCCATGGATGGGTATAAATGAATTATATTAATAAAAGGGAGAGGATTAAAGTGCCAAACATTGACTTGTCAAAATTCGAGAAGAAACTTATTGTAAGGCAGATAAAGCGGGAGGATTTTAATGAGATTATAGCGCTTCAGAAGATCTGTTTTCCGGAAATGGATCCTTGGCGTATTGACCAACTGGAGAGCCACATAACCCTTTTTCCGGAGGGACAGATTTGCGTCGATTACGATGGTAGAATCATAGGGTCGAGCTCGAGCCTAATAGTTACTTTTGACGAGTATGAAGACCAGCACACATGGGATGAAATTACGGGGGAAGGGACCATCAGCACCCATGATTCCGAGGGGTATAATCTTTACGGCATCGAGGTCATGGTTCATCCTGAGTACAGGGCCATGAAAATTGGGAGAAGACTTTACGAGGCCAGAAAGGATTTGGCACGGGACTGGAATCTTAAAAGCATCGTTATAGGCGGACGAATCCCCAATTATCACAAATACGCAGATGAGTTGACTCCGGCCGAGTATGTACGAAAGGTCATGCGTCACGATCTTCGAGACCCGATACTAACCTTCCAGCTCAGCAACGGATTCGTGGTGAAGCGTATCAACCGCAACTACCTTCCGGATGATGAAGCCTCTCTCAAATACGCCACATTAATGGAATGGTATAATGTGGATTTCCATCCCAAGACCAAGAGGCACTTCAAGACGGCTTTTCCGGTAAGGACCTGCGTCATACAGTACATGATGAAAAGGATTGAATCTTTTAAGGAATTTGCCAATCAATGTGAGTATTTCGTGGATATTGCATCCAATTACAAATCTGATTTCGTGGTTTTTCCGGAGATTTTTACAACCCAACTGCTCTCATTTTTGGGAGGCAAGTCTCCTAGCGATGCAATCCGTAAGCTTACTGCATATACTGAGCCCTACATTGAAATGTTCACGGCTTTTGCCGTCAAGTATAATGTCAACATCATAGGCGGATCCCATTTTGTTGAGGAGGACGGCCGGATCTACAATGTGGCCTATCTTTTTCGTAGGGACGGTACCATCGAGAAGCAATATAAAATCCACATCACCCCCAATGAACAGAGGTGGTGGGGAATTTCTCCGGGAAACGAAATCAAGGTTTTCGACACGGATTCCGGTAGAATCGCCATTCTAATATGTTATGACATCGAATATCCGGAGCTTTCCAGAATTGTGACAGAAAAGGGAGCCCAAATTATATTCACACCCTTCTGCACCGACGAGCGGCAGGGGTATATGAGAGTGCGCTATTGTGCCCAGGCTCGTGCGGTAGAAAATCAAGTCTATTCAGTCATTGCAGGCACAGTAGGCAACATGACCCAGGTTGAAAATATGGACATCCAGTACGCTCAGTCGGCTATATTCACACCATCTGATTTCGCATTCCCCCGTGACGGAATAATGGGTGAATGCACCCCTAACATCGAAATGGTTGTGGTAGGGGACTTGGACCTTGAACTTTTGAAGCGGACTAGAAGGGACGGCACCGTTACTCTTTGGAAAAATCGGCGAACCGATCTTTACGAGCTGAATGTTAAGAAAATGATTAACGATTGCAAAGCTGATTAAAAATTGGAGTCAAGCAGTTCTTTTAGAGAGGCCTCGAAAGCCCTATCATTTTCGGGGCTTCTTTTTTTGAATCGGGAACCTCGTCCTCCCCCTTTTCGTATGATGTGGTTCATGTGGCGGCTGCCAAGAAGCCGACCTATGTTGACGTCAGATATGACGAGCCCGTTTTGGGTAATACATTTTCCACCTCGTGATAAAACCATTGCAGCAAGTCCGTAATCCTGAGTTACTACTATGTCGCCTAGTTTAATATGGTTTGCTATGTAATAGTCTGCGCTGTCAAGGGATTTGTCGACGGTTATCACAGTTGCATAAGCATTCTCGATTTCGTGTGAATAGTTCTTTACAATGAAGGCATCCATTCCGCGTAGAGCAGCCATTTTAACGCTCAGTGAAACCACGGGGCATCCGTCCGCATCGATGAATATAGACATAAAAACCACCTCTTTCTCTTGCTCTTAGTATACAGCAAAAGAAACCGAGTTATGTCTTTTGATTTTGAATTATAGTAAACTGTAGACATGGCTGGAAATGCTAAAAGATTGATTATTCAAAAGGAGATTTGTGAACATGAAAATATTTGATTTGACACATTTGATAGAACCTGACATGCCGGTTTTTCCGGGAACGGAGCCGCCCGAAATAATCAAGGCCAACACAATCGAAAAAGACGGCTTTGAGGAAAAGATACTAAAGATGTATTCACACACGGGAACACATATGGATGCCCCGGCCCATTTGTTGCGGAATGGAAAAACACTAGACAGATACGATGCGGAGCATTTTTTTGGTAAGGCATTTGTGATCGACTCATCGGGTGCTGCGGGAGGGATTATTGAAAAAAACAGTTTAAAAGAAAGAGAAAACGAAATAAGGGAAGCGGATTATGTGCTTTTTCATACGGATTGGAGCAGATATTGGGGAGAGGATGAATACTATGACAACTTTCCATGCCTCGATATAGATGCCGCTATGTATCTTGCCTCATTTTCGCTTAAGGGAGTAGGATTCGACACCATCTCAGCCGATCCTGTCGAAGACTTGCTTTTGACGAACCACCGAATTATTCTTGGAAAGGGAATGGTAATAGTCGAGAATCTAAAGGATTTGGATAGGCTTATCGGTGAAGATATTTTTTGGTTTTCATGCATGCCGCTTAAAACAATAAACGCGGACGGATCTCCCGTAAGGGCAATCGCCATAATAGGTACGCTTTAAATAAAAAAATCGCCTGCTCAACCCATTTATTGGGGAGAGAAGGCGATTTTGTCCACACTATGCACAATATTTTGTGGATAAGGGTTAAGTTAGACACAAGAGCTTTCAGGCAGAGCTTCTTCGCAGTCTTTCATTTTCTTCAGTTCTCCGAATATGAGTGTTCCGGTCAGAATTGTAGAGAACAAATCGGCAATGGGATATGATATCCAAATGCCTGTCAGCCCAAGGCTTCCGATTCTGGGAAGAAATAGAAGCAGCGGAATCAAAAGCAATACTTGCCGTAGAAGGGACAAGACTAGTGAAGGTAGAGCTTTGCCAAGGGATTGGAAAAGAGCTGCTCCCACTATTTGAACTCCGATAACGGGAATCATAAGTATTACCAATCGGAGAGCCGGGGCTCCCTGAGAAATCAATTCTGCATCTGTGCTAAAGATATTAAATATTGCATAGGGAAAGATTTCTCCCATCAATACGCTTACGCTTGCGAAAATAGTTGTTGTCAAAATCGCCAGCTTGACGGCTTCCTTAACCCGTCCGTATTTTTTGGCTCCGTAATTAAAACCGACTATAGGTTGAAGTCCTTGAACTACACCGAAGAGAGGCATGAAAAGGAACATAGTTACACGCCTGATGACTCCGAAAATTGATATGGCCAAGTTTCCGCCATAGAAAGCCAAAGAATGGTTGACAAGAATAGCAACGAAACTTCCGGCAACCTGTCTTGCGAAGGAAGCCAATCCAACAGTGACTATTTCCTTTAAAATCTTAAAATCAGGTTTGAGATGATGCCAGCGCACCTTGAGAATGCTTTGGTCGCTGTATAGGTATCGAGTGATGTATATGAAAGAACAGAATTGCGAAATTATTGTTGCGAGCGCCGCTCCGCGTATACCCATATCCAATGTGAAAATGAATATAGGGTCAAGTATTATGTTTAAGCCTGTACCTATTAGCATAGCAATCATTGATACCTTGGCACTTCCTTCGGCTCGCACCAAATTGTTAGCTGAAACAGTAAAGGAAAAGAAGACGCTGCCCATCAGGATGATTCTGATGTAGTCCCTTGCATAAGGAAGTATTGCGTCTGTCGCGCCGAATAGTCTAAGTAGTGGATCGGTGAAAAAAAGACCGACGGCCATAACAATCGAGCTTATAAGCAAAATAGCACCGAAGGAATTCCCGGCAACATGATCCGCCTTTTCAATTTCCCCGGCTCCCAAGCTCCTTGATATAGCAGATGCAGCTCCTATTCCCACCATTTGTGCGAATGCCATTATTATCATTTGTATCGGGAAAGCGATGGATAGGCCGCCTATGGCAAGCGTTCCAACGCCGCGCCCTATGAATATGGTATCCACCACATTGTAGAGTGCGTTGACTATCATCCCAATGGTTGCCGGAAGCGACATGCGCAATAGCAATTTGCTGATTTTTTCGTTTCCGAGTTGTATGCTTCGTTCGTTCATTGTGTGTTCTCCTGTTCTTTGTTTCGATGAATTTCAAATGTGTTGTTTGCGGCTTTTTCGCTCATGATTTTGAGCAACTCAATGGCGGATTCCCTTTGCTGTGCCGACATCTCATTTGCTAAAATATCCGTCCATCCCATATATATGGATTTTATATCGTCCTTTAGTGAAAGAGCCTTGTCGGTCAGGTATATCCTGTATGCGCGCTTGTCTAAAGAGTCTATTTGCTTGGAAACATAGCCCGAAGACTCAAGCTTCTTGAGAGCCTTGGCAGTGGTGCCCTTGTCTATGTTGATACTCCTGCATAGGTCCTCCTGCCGTATTCCGTCATGATGGTAGAGAGCCATTAAATAGACGGCCTGGCCCTCGCTGAGTCCATACTGCTTTATTTTTTCATTGATATGCATTTTGCCATGTCTATAAATGATAGAAATATATTTTCCCAAAGATATGTTAGGATTTTGCATGAGAACCTCCTTGAATCGCAAAATAATAATGGTTGCAAGGACAACTATAACACGAGATAGTTGTCCTTGCAACCATTATTTAAAATTAAATCAATCTTACAGGCTTGGAAGAAGGTACCTGCTGACCATTACAAAATGCGAAAGGCTTCCCCCAAGTATAAAAAGGTGGAAAATTTCATGAAAACCGAAAATTGAAACCCTAAATCTTGAAGGCTTGAAGGCATATATGACAGCCCCTGAAGTATATAAAAGGCCCCCAATCAGAAACAGTAGAAATCCATGAATAGGAATGGTCTTGTATATTGGGACTATGAAAAAGACTGAAAGCCATCCCAAAAACAAATAGAAAGCGGTATAGATGAACCTGGGAGCACCTAGCCAAATGAATTTGAGGACTATGCCAAGAACGGCAAGCGACCATATTCCTGAAAGAAGCCAAAATCCTAATGGCTGTGGAAGCCCAAGAAGGCAAACAGGCGTGTATGTTCCCGCAATCAGAATGTAGATCATAGAATGATCGATTTTTCTAAGAACTCTTATTGTTGAGGGCGAGGCTTTAACCCAGTGATAGCAAGAGGAAGCGCCGTAAAGTAGAATGAGGCTTAGGCCGAACACGACAACAGAAACCAGATAGGCCGGAGCAGGATGTCTAAGCACTTTAAAAAGCATCCAGATGAGTCCGGCTACGGACAGAATGGCTCCGCAAAAGTGCGTAATTGTGTTGACCGGTTCGCGTATTTTACCAAACATAAAAAGACCTCCTATATAGTATGTGATACTATGTGATATATTGATTATAACAAGACACGCTATAAAATGCAAGAAGCGGATTAATAAAACAGGAGAATCGTCATTTGTGGAGAAAACAGTATATAAGAGTCTAAGGAGGAATAGAAATTGAATTCAAAGATTGAAAGCTTTCTGAAAACGCCCGGCATTCCGTCGGAGACCATACCGGAAATCGAGCTTTACATGGATCAGATATTGGGGTTTCTTGAGGAAAGGCTTGGGGTCTTCGAGAGGGGAAAAGGCGACAAGGCCATGACTAAGACCATGATAAACAATTATGTGAAGGCGAGGGTTATCAAACGCCCCCACAAGAAGAAGTACGGCAAGGAGCGGATTGAAAGAATAATTATGCTATATCACCTAAAGAATGTCCTTTCCTTAAAGGATATAGAGAAGCTGTTTGGGATGCTTGAGGGTTCCATCGAAGACGGATATGAGTTATTTAGGGCATCGGAAGAAAAAACGATTGAAAGGCTTCTGAAGCGCTACGAAAAGGCGTGGGACGAAATGCCTGAAGGTGAAAAAATTGCAGAAATCATTGAATTGGCCATTGAAGCTGATTTAAAGAAGCGTTTGGCGGAAAAGCTAATGGATGATCTTACGGTTGAAAAATAAGGGAGGGCTACATATGTATCCTGTACTTGAAATAAATCTTAAAAAGATAAAAAACAATGCCGAAACAATCAAGAAAATTTGTTGTGATAGAGGAATTGAAGTTGCTGGAGTGGTAAAGGGGGCGGAAGCGCTCTTGCCTGTTGCGGCGGCATTCTTGGAAGGGGGCATTTCATGCCTTGCAGATTCGAGAATGAACCACATATTAAGCATGAGAAGAGGGGGCCTGGATGCGGAAATTCTTCTCCTTCGAATTCCGATGATATCTGAAGCAGACAATCTTGTTTGCAATGTTCATATGAGCCTTAATTCGGAAATTGCGGTACTGAAGGAAATTGAAGAGGCCTGCGAGCGTAACGATAAAAGCCATAGCGTCATTCTTATGGCAGATCTTGGGGATCTGAGAGAAGGATATTTCGATGAAGAGGAGCTTCTGGAGGCAGCCTCTTTTGTTGAAAACAATTTAAAGCGAGTTCGCCTTAAGGGAATAGGTACAAACCTCGGTTGCTATGGATCCATAGCCCCAACTCGTGAGAATCTGGACAGGCTTGTTAAGCTTGCTGAAAGAATCGAGGAGAGGATAGGCAGACGCCTTGAAATTATATCGGGAGGAGCAACATCATCCCTTAAGCTTCTTGTAAAAGGCGAAATGCCCGAAAGGATCAACCATCTCAGGATAGGGGAGGCCATTCTTACGGCAAGAGACATGGAGGAATACTTTGATTGCAAAATAGAAGGTCTGGAGAGGGATGCATTCGTGCTAAAGGCCGAGGTGGTTGAGGTCAAAACGAAACCTACCCATCCCGTTGGGGATATGTTGGTAAATGCCTTCGGAGAAAAGCCTGTTTTCGAGGACAAGGGAAGAAGAAAGAGGGCGCTTATTGCTGTGGGCAGAGGAGACTTCGGGCAGCCCGACAAGCTGATTCCAAAACTTGAGGGGGCATTCGTTTTGGGGGCAAGCAGCGATCATCTGATATTGGATATTGAGGATTGCACGGTAGGTATAAAAGTCGGAGACATTCTGGATTTTGGAATGTACTATGGCCCCATGCTCTTTCTTTGTGGTTCTGATTCGGTTTTAAAAGTTTTTATTTAAATTAGAGAATAATAAGGAGGAGCAATTGCTATGGTTTTTTTAAGGGATTTCTGCTTGGAATGACTCTGCAGCTTTCCGTCGGACCTGTTTTTTTTGCATTGCTTCACAAATCCATAAAAGAGGGCTTCATTGAGGGCTTCAAGATGACCCTTGGAGTGGCACTTGTTGATGCCGCATATATTGCATTGTCGTTTACAGCGGTCTCGGGAATTTTGGCGGCAAGAGGCAATCTTGCATGGACTCTGCGCGTGGCCGGGGCGCTTGTGCTCTGCTATTTCGGGCTTGGCTATTTTAGGCGGGCAGGAAAGCAAAGCGCAAAGACGGCGGATTTGGGAAAGGGAAAGAGCTTCTATTACGGATTGAAACTCACCATGATAAATCCGCTCAGCATAGTGTTTTGGACTGGAACATTTGGAGCGGTTGTTGCTTCGGGAATGGTGCCCGGAGGCAACGGAATACTTCTTTATGCAGGCGGTTGCGTATCCGCTACGCTTTTGTTTTTAACTGGGGCATCTTTCCTTGGATCGAGAGTTCAGGGTTTTCTGACTCCGAGGATCATGAAAAATCTCGACCGCGTGGTCGGTGTTTGTCTTTTTCTATTCGCTGCAAACCTGCTGTTCAGGTAATTATACAATCAAGCGGGTCATAATAATTCTGAAAAATCATAAAAAAGTGTTGACAAGGGACTTCTGTGGCTATATAATTGGTTTCAAATCAAAAAAAAAATAATAAAAGCGTTGACGGAGAGAAAAATATTCAATATAAGATTACAGAGAATCGGTGGGTGCTGAGAGCCGAGGTCTAAACGGATATATACTAATCACTCCCGAGCTTCCAAGCCTAAAGGGAAACCGAGTAGGCGAGGACGGATCCGTGAAAGCGGAGTGCCACCGTTACATGGCTAGGGTTAACAGATGAAAGTCTGCGACCTGAAGAGGCTTACTGCGTGAGCAGTTAGCAAACCGGGGTGGTAACGCGAGAATAACTCTCGTCCCCGAAATATGTCAATGACATGTTTCGAGGACGGGAGTTTTTTATACCATAAACAGTGCGGAAAGGAGGAATATGAATGAATGCGGACAGTATAATCAGAGCACGGGTTAGAAACGAACCGGATGTGCTTATGCGTGTGGTAGGCACTATGAGAAGAAGAGGCTTTAGGATGAAAAAAGTCCTTATGGAGGAAGGCAACATGCCGGAAGAAGCTTTTTTAAGCATTACATTGGCTGATTCGGAAGATGATTCCAAAAGGGCTATGACATACCTTAACAGATTGATTGGCTTTAACGCAATTGACTACTAAAAAAACGGAGGAAAGTAAAATGGCGAAAATGTATTATGAAAAGGATGCAAACCTGGAGTTGTTGAAAAAGAAGAAAGTGGCTGTTTTGGGATATGGGAGCCAAGGGCATGCCCATGCACTCAACCTAAAGGAATCGGGAGCCAGTGTTGTAGTAGGGCTTTATAATGGAAGCAAATCTTGGGAAAAGGCTGAAAAGGACGGTTTCAAGGTTCTTACTGCCGAAGATGCTGTAGCCGAAAGCGATTTGGTTGTTATGCTTGTACCCGATGAAAAGCAGAAGGTTCTCTATGAAACGGCTGTAAAACCGAACCTAAATCCGGGAGATGTACTCGTTTTCGCCCATGGCTTTAATATTCATTTTGGTCAGATTGTTGCAGACGAAAGTGTTGATGTGTTCATGGTGGCGCCAAAGGGTCCCGGACATCTCGTAAGGCGTGTATATGAAGACGGAAAGGGAGTTCCTGCACTTTTTGCGGTTCATCAAGATCCTTCAGGTAAGACAAGGGACTTGGCTCTGGCCTACGCAAAAGGAATTGGAGCAACACGTGCCGGAGTAATCGAGACTACCTTTGAGGAAGAAACTGAAACGGACCTTTTCGGTGAGCAGTGCGTTCTTTGCGGAGGAATAACAGAACTAATAAAGGCTGGATTTGACACATTGACAGAGGCCGGCTATCAAAAGGAGATTGCATATTTTGAGTGTCTACATGAAATGAAATTAATCGTTGACCTACTTTACGAGGGCGGTTTCGAGAACATGCGATACAGCATCAGCGATACAGCCGAATACGGTGATTACACTGCCTCAAGTCGCATTGTGACCCAGGAAACGAGAAACGAAATGAAGAAGATGCTTGGAGAAATCCAGACGGGCGTATTCGCAAGAAACTGGATCCTTGAGAATGTTGCAGGAAGACCGTACTTCAATGCAAGGAAGAGACAGGAGCTTGAGCATCCAATGGTTGAGACTGGCAAGGAACTCAGAGGCATGATGTCCTGGATCCAAAAGTAGGCATAGACGGAGGAAAAAATGATGACAGGTGCGCAAATAATCTTGGAGTGCTTGAAAAGGCAGGGCGTGGATACCATATTCGGATATCCCGGTGGAGCCGTAATACCGCTCTACGATGCCTTATATAAGAACAAAGAACATTTCAAACATGTGCTTACCTGTCATGAGCAGGCCGCTGCGCACGGAGCCGATGGCTATGCCAGAGCGACCGGAAGAGTAGGAGTATGCTTCGCCACCTCGGGGCCCGGGGCTACGAATATAGTGACAGCTATTGCAACAGCCTATATGGACTCAATACCGGTAGTATATGTCACAGGGCAGGTGCCGAGCAGTTTGCTTGGAAAAGATTCTTTCCAGGAAGTGGACATAACGGCTGTGACACAGCCGATAACAAAACACAACTTCATAGTGAGGTCGGTTGATTCATTGCAAAACATAATGGAGAAGGCCTTTCGGATTGCAGGAGAGGGCAGAAAGGGACCGGTTCTTGTAGATGTGCCAAAGGATATTTTTCTTGCCGAAGCTGAATTTGTGGAGAAAAAAAGTAAAGAGGAGAAAGAGAATTCTCCTACCATGCAGGGAAACCTAGTAAAAGCAGCCGAATGGATTCGCGATGCAAAGCGTCCCGTCATCTACGCTGGTGGAGGAGTTGTACAGGCAGGGGCGTCAGGGCATCTTAAACGGTTTGCCGAGAAAACGGGAATTCCGGTAGTCAATACACTGATGGGTTTGGGCGGTTTTCCAAGGAATCACAGGCTTTCTCTTGGAATGGTGGGAATGCATGGACTATATAAGGCTAATATGTCAATCTCAAAAGCAGATCTCATAATAGCGGTTGGAGGACGATTCAGCGACAGGGTAATAGGTTCACCTGACTCTTTTGCACCCAAAGCTCGCGTAATACACATAGACATAGACTTTTCAGAGATAGGGAAGAATGTGGAAACAGCCCATTGGATTCTTGGAGATATGAAGGGGATACTTGATATACTCACCGAGTTTGCTGCTGAATCTAGCCATCTCGACTGGATAGACAGCCTGCCTAATGGGGACTGCCTTAAAGATGAATCGGACTTTCATCCAAGGCAAATATTGGAATACTTAAACCGTCGTCTTGAAAAAGACACGGTTGTTGCTACAGAGGTAGGACAGCATCAGATGTGGACGGCGCAGTATTGGGAATTCGAAAAGCCTAGAACCTTTCTGACATCGGGAGGACTGGGGACCATGGGCTATGGAATGGGAGCCGCTATGGGAGCCGCCTTCGGAAAAAGTGGGGAGCGTGTTCTTCTTGTATCTGGAGACGGAAGTTTCAGAATGAATTGCAATGAGCTGATCACCGTGGCGAAATACAACCTACCTATACTTATACTTCTTATGGACAATGAATCCTTGGGAATGGTTAGGCAGTGGCAGAAAAAGTTTTGCGACAGCCGATTTTCGGCAACGGAACTTAGCCGGGAAGTTGACTATGTCGGGATTGCCAAGAGCTTCGGAATTGATGGCGCAATTGCTTCAGATATGAAAAGCCTTGGCAGCGCGCTTGACATGGCTCTTGGAACAATGAGTCCATATCTAATTGATTGCAGAATCTCAAAGGAAATAGGCGTTTTCCCGTTTGTTCCTCCGGGCAAGCCTCTTGATGAAATGATTTTGCAGTAGAACAATATTTCCTGGGAAATATTGTTGATGAAGCAAGTGAGAAAGCTCGCCGAAAGGCGAGCTTTCTGTCTGATTTTTGCTACACTATTTTTATTCTTTACTGTCTACAGCTTGTTGTCCTTGGCTTGCTTCTTAACGTCTCAAGACTTGTCTGATTGCTGCGCACTACGGCTGAAATAGCAGGCACCTTGTTGTTTGCAGTAAAAGATTGAAGAGCAATCCTTAACCTCAAAAGCATTCCGGAGGTTTCCGGTGGACTAAGAAAAGCTCATGAAGAAATAATGAAAGACAAATGATAGCAACGTGATTCTTGCCTTATATGCATAGTATTGATAAAATGAGTATGGGATTTGATTTTATGGAAAGGCGGCGGAAAAATGAATAAGAAAAGAATTGGATTATATTTAGTCCTTTTCGGTTTGGCTCTCATACTTTTTTCGATTATGAATAAATGAAAAGACGGCAATTTTTAAAGGCGGCCGAAAACGGAGAAGCCATTTTTTCATTAATATGTTTTTGAGAAGCATTAATGGGAATATAATGAAAGAGTAAAAGAAATTGGCATCGCTTGTATTTGCAACATTAATTGTATACAATGAGGTACTAAGAACTTGAAGATATCCATCGGGTTCTACATTTTACATAACCGAATGGAGATGATAAATATGAAAATGCAGAAATGTGCAGTATGCAAAAAGAATCTAGCGGTAATATATACGACTAAGATAGTTGATGGAAAGTCCGAGCTTTATGGGCTTTGTTTGGATTGTGCCAAAAAAATGGGGTTGCCGGTAATTGACCAGTTGATGAAACAGACCGGCATGTCTCCAAAGGAAATTGAAAATCTTTCAAACCAGATGAATACAATGTTTCAGAATATGGATATGGACGATTTGGAAAGCAATGAAATGTTTATGAAAATGATGTCCATGGGGACAGACGCTTTAAATTTTGGAGATCAGGAAAGCCTTGGAGATGGAATTGAAGAAAATAAATCAATAGGGTCGGCTGATGAAAAAAAAGATTCGCAGTCGGATAAAAAACAGAAAAAGAGAGCAAAGGACACGAAGAATCTGGACACCTATGGCACCAATCTTACAAATGAAGCAAAGAAAGGGAAAATAGACCGTATTATTGGCCGCAATCCGGAAATGGACAGGGTAGTTCAGATATTGAATCGAAGAAACAAAAACAATCCGGTTCTGATTGGAGAATCAGGGGTAGGCAAAACTGCAATAGCTGAAGGTCTCGCCGTCAGGATTAACGAAAAACAAGTGCCGGCTAAGCTTTTTGGCACAGAGATATACCTTCTTGACATGACTGCCATAGTTGCGGGGACCCAGTTTAGGGGCCAATTTGAAAGCCGAATGAAGGCAATAATAAAGGAAGCGGAGGAACTCGGGAATGTAGTGCTTGTAATAGATGAACTCCACAACATTATGGGAGCCGGAGAGGTGCATGGAGGAGTAATGAACGCGGCAAACATCCTTAAACCATCACTAGCTCGGGGAGGAATACAGATTATTGGGGCAACCACCCTTGACGAATACAGGAGACACATCGAGAAAGACGCTGCACTTGAGAGAAGATTCCAGCCCGTTCTTGTAGAGGAGCCTTCTATTGACGATAGCGTTGAAATACTTATGGGAATCAAGTCCTATTACGAGGAATACCATAAGGTCAAGATATCCGAGGAGATTGTAAGAAAAGCGGTAAACCTTTCAGAAAGGTATATAACGGATAGATTTCTGCCTGACAAGGCAATAGATGTTATAGACGAGGCGGGCTCGAGGGCAAACCTTAAGAACAAGGGAATTGTCGAGCTGCAGTTTTTGAACGAATCGCTTGAAAAGCTGCACGAAAGAATGGAAGATGTTGCTACTATGGAGAATTATGAAAAAGCTGCGGAGCTCAAGGCGGAAGAATGCAAGCTTATTGAAAAGATAAAGGATATGGAAGAAAAGTCATCGAATGTTGAAATCACAATGGATGACATAGGATATGTGATAGAGGCATGGACAAAGGTGCCTGTAAGAAGTGTAACCGAGAATGAGGCGGAAAAACTGATGAAGCTTGAGGAGCGGCTTCACAAACGAGTAATAGGACAGAACGAGGCGGTCGAAAGTGTTTCAAAGGCCATTCGAAGAAACCGTTTGGGCTTCAGGAAAAGGAAAAAGCCGGCATCCTTCATTTTTGTGGGTCCTACGGGAGTTGGCAAGACGGAGCTTGTCAGAGCACTTTCAGTTGAACTCTTTGGGAGCGAGGAGGCGCTTATAAGGCTCGATATGAGTGAATACATGGAGAAACATACTGTTTCTAAGCTTATTGGAGCACCCCCTGGATATATAGGCTACGATCAAGGAGGGCAATTGACGGAAAGAGTCCGAAGGAAGCCGTATTCAGTGATTCTGCTGGACGAAATTGAAAAAGCCCATAGCGATATATTCAACATGCTTCTTCAAATACTCGAGGACGGAAGGCTTACAGATAGCCAGGGCAGGACAGTCAACTTTGAAAACACAGTCATAATAATGACATCGAATGCGGGAACCGGATTGAAATCTGCAGGTATAGGCTTCGAAAAATACGGAGACAACGCTGAGGAAGAGAAAATCAAGGATGCTTTGGAAAAAATATTCAGACCGGAGTTCTTGAATAGGGTTGATGAGATTATTGTTTTCTCAAAGCTTTCGGAAGAACAACTCAAAAAAATTCTTGAACTGATGCTTTTGGAGGTTGGAGAAGAAATAGCCGAAAAAGGAATCAAATTCGAAGTATCTCAGAGCGTCCGTGATTTTCTTATCAAAAAGGGATACAATGATAAATATGGAGCTAGGCCGCTAAGAAGGGCTGTTCAAAAGCATATAGAGGATGTTCTTGCGGAAAGCTATTTAATTGGAGAACTTGACAACAAAACCGTTATTGAAATAGACATGAAGGACGGCATTCCTTCAATTGCAAATTAAATGAGGAGTTTTGAAACTAAATGATCCATAGAATCGTCTAATAAAGTAAGAAAGTAATTTTTTGGTTTATGCTGGGGGTGATAGCTGTGAAAAAATCGGGAATCGCAATAGTTTTTGCAGCAATGCTTGTTTTTTCATTCTTGAGCGTGGCATTTGCACAGCAGGAGGAAATTGAAGATTTGCCGGAGTATCTTGATTTAGTTTTCAGCGAGCCGATAGAATACAATTTTTTCATAAACAACGAAAAAACAGACTACTCAATGGGTAAGCCCTATCTAAGCAGAGACATGGTGGTTATGATACCGGTTAGGGTTGCCGTAGAAAAAATGGGTTATAAGGTTGTATGGAACGAAAAGATAAGGACTATAATAATATACAACGACGATTCAATGTATATATTGAAGATAAATAGAAATAGGTACTACAGCCGTCACAACTCATCCGCTGTACTGTCTAAGGAACCCGTAATAAAGGATTCAAGGACCTATGTTCCGCTTGAGTTTTTTACAACCCTAATGAAGGTCGATGTCAAAATCGATTCCGGAGGCAATTTATTGATACAATACCGATGATAGCAATCCTGCATTTTAAATGCGGGATTTTCTTTTTATGAGAAAAAATTAAAATAGAATATATCGAGCAAAGTATTGTTTGCATTATTTGTTTGTGTTAGTATCATTATTATAAATAAAATAGCGTTTGGATGAAGGTGTCGGAAGCCTACTTGGCAACCGGTTCCGGACAGACCTCTGGAGAGACTCTAAAAAGAGCGCCGAAGGGGAAAGCCGTAAATGGTGAAACTCTCAGGCAAAAGGACAGGGGATTCGTAAAAGCATGGCCATGCCTTGCTTTTTGTCGATTGCCCGGCTCAGAGAGACTTCCTAATAGTCTCTTTTTTTATTATAAAAAACCAGGAGGAAAAAAATGAAGACAGTAATAACGGTTATCGGAAAAGATAAAACAGGAATAATAGCAAATGTTTCAAAAACACTGTGGGAGAACGATGTCAACATATTGGACATAAGTCAAACGATAATGCAGGACTATTTTGCAATGATTATGATGGCGGACATATCCTCAATGAAAATCTCTTTCGGCGAATTGAAGGAAAAGCTAGAGCTGGTGGGGGAAACCATTGAGATGGACATACGCGTGCAGAATGAAAAAATATTTAATGCCATGCATCAAATATAGGAGGAGCAAACATGACACAGTATAAAAAGATAATGGAAACAATAAAGATGATCGATCGCGAAAATCTCGACATCAGGACAATTACTATGGGAATATCCCTTCTGGACTGTTGCGACGGAGACGGTGAGAAAGCCAGAAGAAAGATGTACGAAAAGATAGTACGAAAGGCGGAAAATCTTGTAAAGACCGGGGAATACATAGCCGGCAAGTATGGCATACCCATAATAAACAAACGGATTTCCGTAACGCCAATTGCCCTTGTTGCAGGGGCTTCCTCAGACAGCGACTATGTAGCCTACGCCAAGATGATGGACAGAGCGGCACGCGAAACAGGAGTAAACTTCATAGGGGGATTCTCTGCACTAGTGCAAAAGGGTTTTTCCAAGGGAGACAGAATACTTATTGATTCCATACCCGAGGCCCTTTCTGTTACAGAGAGGGTGTGCTCATCCGTAAATGTTGGGAGTACACATGCGGGTATAAATATGGATGCAGTCAAGATGATGGGTGAAATAGTAAAGAGGACGGCATATCTTACGAGAGATGCAGACAGTATAGGCTGCGCCAAACTGGTTGTATTTTGCAACGCTGTGGAAGATAATCCCTTTATGGCGGGAGCCTTCCACGGAGTTGGAGAGGCCGATTGTGTAATAAATGTGGGAGTAAGTGGCCCCGGTGTAGTAAAATCGGCTCTTGAAAAAGTAAGGGGAGGCACCTTTGACCAGGTTGCCGAGACAATTAAGAAAACGGCATTTAAGATTACGAGGGCAGGGCAACTGGTGGCAAAAGAGGCGGCCGAAATACTCGACGTGCCATTTGGCATAGTTGATTTGTCCCTTGCTCCTACCCCGTCCGTAGGGGATTCTGTTGCAAGAATCTTCGAGGAAATGGGGCTTGAAGCTGCGGGAACCCACGGTACCACGGCGGCCCTTGCAATGCTCAACGATGCCGTTAAAAAAGGCGGAATCATGGCGGCGGAGCATGTGGGTGGACTAAGCGGAGCCTTCATTCCGGTCAGCGAGGACGAGGGAATGATAGAAGCCGTTCGAAAGGGAGCACTTTCTCTCGACAAGCTCGAAGCAATGACATGCGTGTGTTCTGTAGGTCTTGATATGATTGCCATACCGGGTGATACGCCTTCGGCAAGCATAGCCGGAATGATCGCCGACGAGGCCGCAATTGGCATGATTAACAACAAGACAACAGCGGTTCGCATAATACCTGTCCATGGCAAGGGTTTAGGTGAAGAAGCCGTGTTCGGAGGACTTCTTGGGACGGCTCCTATAATGAAGGTAAATCCCTTCTCAAGCGAATTGTTCATAGCGCGAGGCGGAAGAATTCCTGCGCCGGTTCATAGCTTTAAGAACTAAAACGAAAATGGAAACAGCTAAGGAAGTGGGCAACTTGACGCTCAAAGATAAAATTGCCCACTGCGTGATTTGGTAGATTTTCTTCCCCTTGATGTAATTCGGTGTTAAAATTAAATGAGCCAAAGAAAAGAAGAAAGAGGGGGAGAACATGAACACATTTATAAAAATTGATGAGCTAAAGGAAAGGCTTAAGGATGAGAATATTAAGGTTATAGATTGTCGCTTCGACTTGTTCAATCCGGAATACGGAGAAAAGGCCTACACGGAAAACCACATTCAAGGGGCATTTTTTCTGGATGTCAACAAGGATATATGTGGAGAAAAGCAAGAACATGGGGGGGCAAGACCGATTCCCCATACAGGAGTTTTTGCCGGAAAACTGGAGGTCATGGGCATATCCGATTCTACGACAATAGTTTTATACGATGACAACATATATGGCTCGGCCCGTGCATTTTGGCAAATGAAATACATGGGAATGGAAGACATACATATTCTTGAGGGAGGCTGGAATGGATGGGTATCAGAAGGCGTAGCCTGTTCATCAGAAGTGCCTAAGGCGGCATCCCTCGGGAAAATTAGCATAAAAATGGATGAATCCATTTATTGCGACATGGACTATGTTTCGCATTGCAAGAATAAAAAAGGCACGGCTATAATCGATGGTAGAGCACATGAACGTTTTACAGGAGAATATGAACCGCTTTATGCAAAAGCCGGACATATTCCATCGGCACTTAGCTTCCCGTGTTCCCAAAACATGGAAGCGGAATGCTCTTTAAAAGATAAAAAAACCCTTGCGAAGCTTTACGAATCATTGGACGGACTCGATGAAATAATAAGTTATTGCGGAAGCGGCATCGCCGGAGCACGCAATTTCGTTGTACTGAGAGAATTGGGAATGCCGGTTCGCCTATATGTGGGAAGCCTAAGCGACTGGATCGGATATGAGGAGAATTGTATAGAAACAGGAGAGGAAAGGCAGTAAAAGAAGTGGCAGTAAAAGATAAGAAACAGTAAAAGAAAAAACGACAAAAAAGCTAAAGCAAAATGCGCATTCCATTATGGAATACGCATTTTTTATGATAAGCGCCAGAACACCCGTGACTTTAGTCATGGGAGGTTCAAGTGCTCAGTTTTAGTAGCCTAAATCCTTGTTGACTATAAAGACCTTAATTCGTCCCTTAGAGAATTGCCTCTTTATGAACGTGAAACTGTTGCATATGCGTTCGGGACTCGTGCAGTCTGTACAGTATCCAAGCTCGGTGCAGGGTGTTTTTCTTGAAAGGCGCTTGGCGTTAGCTGGTCCGGATACTTCACGATTGCGCTCTATGGCTTCATCCTCAGTAGTGACGAGTTTGTTTCTACCTACAATTACTATAACATTGTCCGGACCAAAGATCATGGCCGCGGTGCGGTTGCCACTTCCGTCCACATTGTAAAGGGTTCCTGTTTCTGTAACGGCATTTGTGCCGGTGAAGTAGTAGTTTGCGGAGAAGGAATCCCTGAATAGCTGAGTTATGTCCTCTGGAGAGAGGCCCTCGGCGTAGCGGTCTAGAAATTTAAATTTGCCGGAGCGAAGGAAATCGATGACACCAGTTTCGAACAAGGTCATTGAGCCTCCTACGGATACTAGAGAGCCCGGTGCTACTATTTCACCCATTTTTTCAATCAATTCTTTCTCGTCTTCCACGAGAAAGGCTTCCATGTTGTTTTTTTCGAGGTTCTCCATGGTTCTTTCTATTCTTTTCTGATAAAGCCAATCCATATTTGTATCCATTATTGTTCCTCCTTGAGATTGATTTACATTATTAATTCAATTATAATTCATAAATGGATGCGATTAAAGAGAAGGCTTGAAAACAGTTTTGAATGTAATGAAATTGTAACATTCAAAGGGTGTATTTGTATACTGATTAGTGATAGTATTTGTCATTGTAATAACAATAAGGAGTGACAAATATGACTGAAAAAATCAAGAGCAATAAAATATTGATGGACATACTGGTTTCCGGTATGGGATGCATCATGATGGCCTTTGCAATAGCATCAATACTAAAGCCAAACGGGCTTGTGACGGGTGGATTTACGGGGCTGTCCATAATATTGGGATATCTATTCAATATAAATTACACATATATTTACTACGGATTTTCATTGGTGGTAATGCTTAGCGCCTTTGTTTTCATGGGAAAGAAAAATGCTTTTAAAATACTTGTTATTTCCTTGATTTTTCCAATCATTTTAATACTTGTAGACAAGTCGGGTTTTCATCTGATAGAGAATGACATGTTTTTGAGCTCTGTATTTTTCGGAGTAGTAGGAGGCATCGGAGGTGGGCTGGTATACAAAAGGGGTTTTTCAACAGGTGGAACAGATACCATTGCGCAAATCTTCCACAAGAAGATTTTCCCGTTCATCAGTCTTAGCCAGATTATATTCTTTATGGACATCTTCGTAATCCTGTTTGCCGCATTAGTATTCGACCGCAATATAGCCTTGTACGGATTTATCTCGAATTATGTTTTTGCTAAATCTGTCGATGCTGTGCTTTTCGGTTTTGGATCGAAAAAACTCAAAATGGAAATCATAAGCAAATTCAACGACCAGATAGCGGACTATATAATGAAAGACATAGGTCGCGGATTGACAATATTAGATGTCACCGGGGGCTACAGCAATGAAATAAAAAGCAAGATACTCACCATATGTTCTCCCAGAGAGACCATGCTTATAAAGCGATTCGTAGCGGATATAGATGCGAGGGCTTTCATATATGTATTGCCTGTCGTTTCGGTCTGGGGCGAGGGAACTGGTTTTGACAAACTGGAGGAAGAATCTTGATTAAAATGAAGCATATAAGAAAAGCCTTATCCCGATTTTAGGGATAAGGCTTTTTTAATCATAGCAGTATGATTAAAATTCTCTTTTATTGTAGAATCTATTTGATAACATGAAAGATGCAATGCCTAAAAGTGTGACTGTGATTCCCATAAATAGTATGGCTTGTATCTCGGTGACATATTTTAGATTTTCAAGAAAAGTTGGAGTGTTCCCGTTCAAGAATACTTTGCTCAGGAATGTGGGAATCATGAATACCAAAAAGATGATGGCGAAATTGAATAGTTTTGCTTTAATGGAGCCTAGCTTGAAATAGACAGGAAGATAAAGGAAAACGATAAAACATACTGAGCAGGTTGCAATTGCAACGTCATCAAGACGGACTAACCGCAAATTGTTGACAATTCCTATGCTTATCATGATTAAGCCGCTTAATGACATGATAATTGCAGTTGAGGCAATGAAGACAAAAAGGGAAAGATATCTTTCTGCTACAATGTCCCGTCTCTTAAGGGGAAGGCTGTTGAGCATCATGTCGCTCTTGTTCAAGTCGTCATAGGCCGAGCTGTACATAAGTAGAATATATGAAATCATTGTTATGCCCATAACATAAATCATCTGAGGCGTAGTATCTGTTTTTGAAAATATGAAGAAAATCATGAAGCTGTAGACGATCAAAATCCAGAGGTTCTTTCGGAGCAGCATGAAATCTTTTATCAAAAGGTTAATCATTTGAATTCCCCCTTACAGTGTAAAGCATTATGTCGTCTATGTTGGGTCTTTCAATAACTATTTTTTCGCGGTCTAAATCATCCAAAGCATGTGTTTTTTCGAAAAGTGCCGAGAAGCCGTACTTGCCGCGCCTGTAACCTACAAGGCCTTTGAAGGCATGTGGATCTTTAAGCAAATCGTTCGGACCCTTGATTAATGCATAGTCTTCTAAAATAGCATCCTTTTCTTTGCTGAAAATCAGTTTGCCTTCATTTATGAATGTTATGTAGTCTGCGGCGCGTTCGAGGTCCTGCGTTATATGGGAAGAAAATAAAACCGAGCAATTTCCTTCTTCTATGATTTCTGAAAGTATGTCGAGAATTTCGCTTCGAAAGATAGGATCCAGACCCGATGTAGGCTCGTCCATGATGATGAGTTCGGCACCGTGGGAGAGGGCGATGGCAAGCGAGAACTTCGTTTTCATTCCCCGGGACAATTCCTTGATTTTTTTGTTCGGATTCAAGTTGAAACGTTTAATATAGCCATTGAATATAGTTTCATTCCATGCCGGATAATATGGAGCTATGATGCGTTTCATTCTTGCTATGGTTAAATCATCATAATAGTGATTCTGGTCATAAATGAAACCGATGCGTTCCTTTACTGATTTTTCGTATTTTTGATAATCTTTGCCGAAAAGTTCTATGGTTCCCGAGTCTTTTTTTACAAGATTCATTATGAGTTTTATGGTTGTGCTTTTTCCGGCGCCGTTGGGACCTATGAAGCCCATGATATATCCCTTCTTTAAAGAAAAGGACAGATTGTCAAGTTTGAAGCTGTCATATGTCTTGGTCAGGTTTTTTACCTCTAGGATGTTTTCCATATTAATCCTCCTCGATTATTGACATCATTTCTGATAAATCTTTTGAAGAGAGGCCGATGATTCGAGCCTCATCCAATAGAACCGAAAGCTTGCCTTCTATTTCCCTTAAACGCTGCTCGAAAAGCAATTCCTGGTTCTGGCCAGCGACAAAGGAGCCCTTTCCCGGAACGGTATCTATGAATCCATCCCTTTCCAATTCCTCATAGGCGCGTTTTGTCGTTATCACGCTTATTCTTAGATCCTTTGCAAGGCTTCGAATCGATGGAAGCGCGTCTCCCTGGGTCAATTCCCCTTTAAGAATCTCCTCCTTCAACTGGGTAGATATTTGAAGGTAGATCGGGTCTTTGCTCGAATTTGCAATTATTATGTTCATAAAAAGACTCCCTATAGCTATACTGTATATATAAGATATATACAGTATAGCCGCAATTTGATTTTTTGTCAACAAAAATAAAATATTGTTTATTTGCAGTGCAGACATAATAACTAATATAATATAGTTATTAACAAAATGATAATTAAATAGGGAGGACGGCATGGAGAATTTATTTGAGAAAGTTAAAGAATCTAAAATGCATATAGAAGGCAAAACCGGCAGCAAACCCAAGATTGGAGTAATACTGGGTTCAGGGCTCGGCGGCTTTGGAGAATCGATCAAGGAGCCGTTTGAGATTGAATACACAGATATTCCACATTTTCCGGTTTCGACCGTAAAGGGGCACGATGGAAAATTGATTTTTGGCAGGGTCGGAAATACAGACATTCTTGCCATGAAGGGAAGATTCCACTTCTATGAGGGGTACTCCATGAAGGAGGTTGTATATCCCATCTATATAATGAAGGCTTTGGGTGTCGAGGCTTTAATAGTGACGAACGCTTGCGGAGGAATAAATAGAGGCTTCAAGCCTGGTACGCTGATGATAATAGAGGACTTCATAAATATGTTTAAGGATAATCCGCTTATTGGGAAAAACGACGAGCGCTTCGGGACGCGTTTTCCGGACATGTCCGAGCCCTATGATAGGGGGCTGATTACCCTGGCGGAGGGAATGGCCGAAAAACTGGGGATTGAGTATGAAAAAGGCGTTTATGCCGGTGTGACAGGGCCATACTATGAAACGGCTGCCGAAATCCGCATGCTTGACGCCATGGGTGCCGACGCTGTTGGAATGTCTACGGTTCCGGAAACAATAATGGCAAACTACCTTGGAATGAAGGTGCTGGGGATATCCTGCGTGACAAACATGGCAACAGGGATACGGAAGGAAAAGCACTCCCATGAAGGTGTCGTGGAGACAGCGAATGCCGCGTCGGAGCGATTGAGCGCGTGGGTCGATGCAGTAATACCGGAAATGCTATAGACATTTTACACATGTAAAAAATGGAGGATTGATTATTTTTATGGAAGAAACATATAAGATTTCTAGATGGAAAGGGGAATTCGACTGTAAAGAAACAGAAACAGAATATTCCCTGTATTATACAAAAAAAATTATGCCAACAATGAAGCGAATCATAATCATATTGGCTCTAATGAATTTTCTTTTCATAATTCCAGATTATTTTGCCATTTCAAGCAGAGGATTATTTGCAAAGATGGTTTACCTTAGATGCGCATTCTTCGTAGGCTTCTTGCTTTTTTATCGCTGGTTCAATCAAAGCGATAACTACGAGCACTACTTCAAAG
>JAENWJ010000010.1 GCA_016649995.1 Peptostreptococcaceae bacterium | reverse complement strand
GCAAATATGAAAAGAATAATTAAATTGATGGGGAAATAGGCATCTTTTTCTAGCGAAAATTTATATACAAAACGAATAATTGTAATTGGATTTTTGCAACAAAAAATTTACGCTAAAATAGGGTGCTTTTTCAGTGGCCTCTGGATTACCAGTGGATGCCAAGGTCACTATCTGCAGAATAGACAAGAGAACGGCGCCTGTTATATAGGTATAGGAATTTTTGAACCATTTTTTATAAAACTCATTATTTTTGATATCCAAAGCGATACCTCCCGATATGGATTTGATTAAACGGCTTTTTCAACAAATACTTCCCATTCGCCGTCGTCTACTTCTTCGATTTCAACGTTGTGCCCTTGCTTTCTTGCCCACTCGGGAACATTTTTCATTGCGCAGCTGTGGTCGATTTGAACGATTACGAGATCACCGATTTCGAGCTCATTCAACTTGTTTTCCAATTTTATCAAAGGCACTGGGCACGCTTCGCCCATGCAATCCAATTCATATTCTTTAGCCATGTATAAATCCTCCTATTGTTATGTTTTTGATATTCGCAGGCAAATATGTTTATACTGCTTTTTCTACGAATACTTCCCATTCGCCGTCGTCTACTTCTTCGATTTCAACGTTGTGGCCTTGCTTTCTTGCCCACTCGGGAACATTTTTCATTGCGCAGCTGTGGTCGATTTGAACGATTACGAGATCACCGATTTCGAGTTCGTTCAACTTGTTTTCCAATTTAATCAAAGGCACCGGGCACGCTTCACCCATGCAATCCAATTCGTATTCTTTAGCCATTTATAAATCCTCCTTTAGTGTGTTTTAGAGAGCTTCGTCGTTTCTGTGTTCCCATTTTTCAGCAGCTATATATAGAGCTGCCAAAAGAAGCAATTGAATTACAACCGCTCCGAACCATCCGAAAACATCCGGAAGGAATACTGCTTTTCCTTTGGAGATGACGTTTAATTTCCACCATCCGAAGTCATGTGCGCCCCATAGGGAGCCTATAATGAAGAAGATAAGAGACAAGACTTGCATGGCAAAACCTTCGCCGACTCTCATAAGAGTTCCGGAGGCGCAACCGCCTGCTATGACCATGCCAATCCCAAAGATGAATGCGCCTGCTGCAGTAGCAAAGCTGATAGGTACAACGTAGCTCATGCCGGGAATCGGCAAGCCTTTAATGAAGTAGCCGTATTTGATGGCAGTAAAGCCGACGGTCGTTATTGCGAAAGCAATTAAGACGGCGCGGGTTACACTTGTGCTGCCGGTCAGATAGGGGTCTCTCATGGATGCTGTGAAACAGAATTTAGCTTTTTGAAGTACGAAGCCAAAGCCTAATCCTATGATCCAGAATAATGCAAGCGTCTCAGATATGAAACTGAGCCCCAAACCAATCGCTATGACTACCCCTAAGGTTATATAAGCCTTTGGAAGCTGGCTTTTTTTGGGTTTTCTAGTACGAGTGGGTCTTGAGGATCTTCTGCTGCTCAACGAAGATTGGGTGTTGTTAGTTTCTGTCATTGGATCACTCTCCTCAACTAATTAGATATATAATTAACAATGGTACATGAAAAGAATAGCATAGGAAAGAGGTTACCTATTAATGGATATGGTGATATAACATTACAATAATTTATGAGGAGAGCCGGAAGGCCCGTGACTTTAGTCGTGGGAGGTTCAAATCTAGCTGTGTTGATTATAGGAAGGCCAGAAGGGTAGAATATTAAAAATATGCAAATTTAAGCAACGAATCCTTAAATCTGTTACAATGGTGTAAATATTAATAGTTATTAAATGAGGAATAGGGGGGTTTGGAAATGCATATAGAGAGTTTGAAGTATTTTTATGAAGTGGTTAGAATAAAGAGCATTTCGAAAGCGGCAAGCAATGCACATATTTCCCAGTCTGCATTGAGCCAACAAATTCAGAAGTTGGAAGATAGTATGGGACACAAGCTTTTGATAAGAAGCAACAAGGGTGTTGAACTTACACCAATGGGGAATATTGTTTTAAAATATGCCGAAAACATATTCAGGACATATGAAAAGATGCAGGAGGAAATGAAAAACGCCGAAAAATCCGATCAGCTGATCAAGATAGAGGCGTGCTGGTCCATTTCCGATTATGCACTTCCCTGCGCGCTTTATGTTATAAAAAAGAAATTCCCATACCACAACTATGAAATGGTATCGAACTCGTCTTTTAACATAGAGGAAGAGGTAATGAATGACTTGTGTGATTTCGGATTCATGTGTACAGAGCCTTTGCTTGAAGAGTTGGAAGTAATGAAGGTTGGCAATGACGAATTGGTTTTGGTTGCACTCAATTCGGATCAATTTCCCGATTCCGTTTCAATCAAGGATGTGGTCAAACTGCCGTTCATAATGCTTACTGAAAAATTCAACATAAGAAGAAAAATTTTGGACGAGTTCAAGAAGGCGGGATTTGGCTTTAACGATTTAAATACAGTATTTAGCCTTGATTCAATGGAATCAGTAAAAGCTTCGGTCCAAAAGGGTTATGGGGTATCGGTTGTGCCGTATATGGCTGTAAAGAAGGAATTGTATACAAAGAAGCTTAAAGTCATTGATATCGTGGATAGAGATTTGAAATATGACATATTCTTCATACACAAGAAGGGTACGGATTCCAACACCGTTGAGAAGGAGTTTATGGAAAGATTTAAGGAATTAGGGAAGAAAAGCTTCTGCTGATTTGTTAAATTCGCGTAAAAGTAATCTCCCATATGCCGTTCATAACCTCGTCAACGGACAATGATACTGATTTATTTTTGAAATGGTCCTGCACGGATTCAACCACGCAGCTGTGGTCGCTTACGAGCATGAATGATTCTCCGGGAGAGGATTCGTCGTATGCCTTTTGTGACCTGAGAATTGGTATTGGGCACATGTCTCCCAAGCAGTCAATTTTTTTCAATAGAACCTCTTCCTTTCAACTTTAATTTTCAATAATTATAACATAAAAAAGGATGGTTATATGAAGACCTATTTTATTACAGGGGGGGCTGGTTTCGTAGGCTCCCATTTTGTACACTATTTACATGAGACAGACCCAGGTGCCATGATTTGCATTATTGACAAGATGACCTATGCTGGAAGCATGGCCAATATTGAAAGCTTTGCAGCTTCCCCAAGGCATTTGTTTTACCATGGAGACATATGCTCGGAAGAAGTTATGGAAATGCTTTATGAGCGCCATAGGCCTTACGCCGTAATCAATTTTGCGGCTGAATCGCATGTTGACAGAAGCATTGAAAACAGCAGGGAATTCATAAGGACAAATGTGGAAGGCTTGCGGAATATGCTTGACATTTCTGTAAAGTATGGTGTTAAAAGATTTATGCAGATTTCAACGGATGAGGTCTATGGATCAATCGCTAATGGGTCCTTTACGGAAAAAGCATGCCTTAATCCTAAAAATCCATATGCCGCTTCGAAGGCGGCAGGAGACCTATTGGCATTGTCATATGGGTATACCCATGGATTGCCGGTGCTTGTTACTCGCTCGGCGAACAACTTTGGAGAAAGCCAGCACAGCGAAAAACTTATTCCCAAAATCATCGAAAACGCATTTAAACTGAAGAAAATTCCCATTTATGGAGACGGAAGGCAGAAGCGAGAATGGATCTATGTTAAGGACCATTGCTCAGCAATTGGTAAATTGCTTGAAAACTTTAAATCGGGCCAGATATACAATATCTCATCAGGTTTGGAATTGAAAAACATAGAATTGGCGAAAAGGCTTATACGGGAAACGGCATCGAGGCTAAAAGCTGGAGACCCAAGAATAAAAAGCATGAATGACAATCTAATAGAATTTGCCCCGGACAGAAAGGGCCATGACTTCAGATATTCGGTTCAGTGGGACAAGCTGAGAGAAGATACTGGATGGAAGCCTTCATATAGTTTTGAAAAAGCGATTGCAAAAACCGTAGATTGGCATGTGGAGCGTGAAAGACTAAGAGATGATAAATATGAAAATTCCCTTTAATAGGACTATTATTGGAAGAAAAGAAAAAGAGGCGGTCTTATCGGCATTGGAAAAAGGATCGATATCCGGAGGGGGTATCTTTACCCGGCATGTGGAAAAAAAGCTTAAAAGACTCCTAGGAGGAAGAACGGTCCTTGCAACTACATCAGGAACCCATTCGCTCGAAATGGCGGCCCGCCTTTCCGGCCTAAAGCCGAGAGATGAGGTTGTAATGCCTTCATACACATATCCTTCAACTGCAAACTGTATTCTTAAAGTAGGCGCGAAACCAATCTTTGCAGATGTCGCGGCGGAAGGCATGAACGTCGGTTTCGATGAAATTAAAGAAAAGATTACAGGAAGAACGAGGGCAATACTTGCGGTCCATTATGGAGGGATTTCGAGGGATGTAAAAGCTCTTCGTGAATTGGCAGATAGCCAAGGGCTCATGCTGATTGAGGATGCTGCCCAGGCGTTGGGGTCGGAAGAAAGCGGTCGCCAATTGGGAACATGGGGAGATTTTGGCTGCTTTAGTTTCCACGCCACAAAAAACTTCAAAGCGGGAGAGGGCGGAGCACTGGTCATAGGGAAAAGCCATGAAAACCTATTAAGCAGAGCCGAAGCCATAAGAAATGGGGGAACCGACAAGGCGCGTTTCCTTCGAGGCGAAACAATCAACTACCAATGGGTGGAAGAGGGATCCATGTATCTTCCTTCTGATTTGCTTATGGCATTACTTGGACCTCAATTGGATGAAATGGATTCGATAATCAGAAAACGCATATTCGTTTTTGAGGCATATGAAAGGCTTCTTGAAAAATATAGAGGCTGCAAATTTATAATAGAGCATTCGCAAAGCCCTGCTGATGGGAGAGCCTTCAACGCACATCTGTTTTTCATAGTGTTTGAATCACGGGAAGCAAGAAGGTTTTTTCAAGGCGAAATGGAGAAGGCTTCGATTCAAGCGTTCTCGCATTTTTGGCCGCTGCATTCTTCGTCCATGGGTATAGCCATGGGGTATAAGGACGAAGATCTTCCAAGGACATCCGAGAAGGCGGCGGGACTCGTGAGACTTCCGCTATATGAAAACCTCCGCGCGGATGAGCTTGAATATGTAATTTCAAAGGCAGATAGAATTCTAAATGAAATGGCAAGGGGTGAATGAATGAAGCCTAAAGAAAAGTTATCCGTCGTTGTTCCGGTTTACAATGGGTCGAAATCTTTAAAAACACTATGTAAAAATATTTTTCATACGGGAAGAAAAGGTTTTGAATCTGTAGAAATTATACTTGTTGATGATGCAAGCGTGGACGACAGCTACAGTGTGATGAGGGAGCTTAGAAACTCGGATAACAGAATAAAACTGATAAAGCTGAGGCAAAATGTAGGTCAGCAAAACGCTACCTTTTGCGGGATGCAATATGCTGCAGGAGATTTGATTGCAACACTGGACGATGACCTTCAACACCCGCCCAAAATACTTTTGTCAATGAAGAAGGAAATCGACAAGGGTGCCGAATTGGTTTTTGCGGTCCCGAACCAGCAGATGCAGAAGAGATACAGGCGTCTCGGATCTAGATTGACTTACCTTGCCTTCAATTTTATATTAAAGAGGAATAAGCCTGTCCGAATAAGCAGCTGCAGGATGTTTGCAGCCGGCCTAAAACCGGAACAGTTAAATGGAAATACGGCCTTTGTATATGTGTCCGCAGAATTGATGAAAAAAACTGACAGTATAGCTTGGGTGCCCTTTGGCCAAGAGGAAAGGGTTCACGGACAGTCCAACTATACATTTTCTAAGCTGCTTAAAATTTTCGCGAATCTGATAATTTACTATTCGGAGTTCAAGATTCTGAGAAGATTTCGCAAGCGTGGCAAGCTATATGAGATTGAAAGATTGGAAATGGAAGGAGATGCGGAATAATGAGAGTAATGATGCTGGGAGCCGGTCCGTGCCAGGCAAACGCAATCAATAGGCTTGAAAACGAAATGGGCCACGAAGTTGTAGCCGTCGACTACTACCCAAACGCCCCCGGAAAGGCCTTTAGCACTTTCAAGAGCGATGCGAGCACATTTGACACCGAGGCCTGCCTGGAAGTGGCAGGCAGGTATAATGTTGACGGCGTAATGACTACGGGTACAGACCAACCGGTATATACGGCTGCCGCAGTATCGGAAGCATTGGGACTCCGGTTTTTTTTTAATCCTGAAAAAGCTCTCGATGCTACGGATAAAAGAAGAATGAAAACAATCATGGCATCAGGTGGCGTTCCGACGCTGCCGCATGCGTTCATAGGCAAAAGATTCAAGGACAGCGAAATCGCACACCTTAAGGCTCCCTATGTCATAAAGCCACTTGATAGCCAAGGGCAGAGAGGGGTGTTCCGTTTGGACTCCGTTGAAGCTGTACGGAGCAGTATAATGGAAACGCTGAGCTACTCAAGGCAGTCGGAGGTTCTCATAGAAAACTATTATCCAAACGACGAAATAACTGTGAGCGGCTGGGTTGTTGACGGCAGGGCCAAGATTCTTACTGTTGTTGACCGCATAGTCATGGAAAGAGGCATACACATAGGCATCTGCACAGCTCACCAATTTCCGTCAAGGCATATGTTTTCCCGGGAAAAGGAAATACGAGAATTGACTGATATTACGACAAGGATTTTTGGTATAAGGAACGGTCCCATTTACTATCAGATGCTTGTGGGGTCGGAAGGTATAATGATAAACGAAATTGCTTGCAGAATAGGAGGCGCCTATGAGGATATGACAATACCCGAATTGACTGGAGTGGACATACTTAAGCTGCAGACCGATTTTATACTTGGCAGCCCCATTTCATATGAAAAACTTTTGAATCACGATGCCTGGAAAATAAAAGAGCATCTTTCAGCCCAGCTTTTTTTTGCATTGCCGGGAAGGATTTGCGGACAAACTCCCCAGGAGGAGCTACTCCAAATAGAAGGCGTGTTCAAGGCTGGATACCATTTACAAGATGGAGAGAGGTTGGGCAGTATTGAAAATGCAACCCAACGGGCCGGTTACTTCCTTGCAAAGGGCATGGACAGGGACGCCTTAAAGGCAAGCGTGGATGAAGTATACGAAAGGCTCAAATTCTTTGACGAAAGTGGAAAAAACATGATAATAAAGGGACCGTTTCTGTAGAGTGAAAGGATTGATGTTGTGAAAAGATATATGGTTAAAGAAATCATTGTGGCATTTGTTGTTCTTATTCTTCTTGCAGGATGTTCGCAGGAAAGAAAAGGTTTTTCGGTTGCAGAGCAATACGGACTGGCATATGCGCCGGTGACAATAATGAAGGAAAAAGGATTTCTAAAAGACTCTTTGCCGGGCGTGGAGATAGAATGGAAGCAGATGGCAAATACAACATCCATAAGGGAATCCATGGTAGCAGGAGACCTTGATATAGGATTCATGGCGCTTCCGCCATTTTTTATAGGAGCGGACAAGGGCATGGAATGGAAAATACTATCAGGGTTATCCGAGGTTCCGCTTGCCCTGGTTAGCCTTGATGAGGACATACAATCACTTTCGGATTTCGACGAATCGGATCGCATAGCACTCCCACAGCCGGGAAGCATTCAGCACATGCTTCTATCCATGGCTGCGGAAAGAGAGCTTGGGGACGCGAGGTATTTCGATGACAGGATTGTTTCAATGACGCATCCGGACGGAATGCACGCACTGCTTGCGAACATAGACATAGCAGGCCATTTTACGAGTCCCCCGTACATTTTCATGGAGCTTGAAAATCCAAAGGCTCATGTAGTTTTGACAGGAAAAGAGGCCATGGAGGAAAGGTTCACCTTTGTGGTAGGAGTTTCTACGGACAAATTTTCAATGACGAATCCGCTCTGGGAGGATGCATTTAAGGATGCATTGGCCGAGGCGGTATCATTCATAGAAAAAAATCCATATGAGGCGTCTCAGATTCTATCGAAATCCTATGGTTTGGATGAAGAAAAAATTTACGAGTACATCACAAGAGAAGACATGTTGTATACCCTGGAAATCAATGGTATGAAAAAAATCCATGATTTTATGAAAGGCGAGGGATATATAGATGATCTCGGAGAAATCGATAAGCTTGTTAGGGGCGAGGGATAATGAAGGGAATGAAAGGAATAGGAATAATTATTGCATTGATTGCACTGTGGCAGGCGTGTTCTGTATCAGGATGGTTGAATCCGATGGTTTTTCCCTCGGCTTTTGAGGTTGCAGAAAGCCTCAGAGAGGGTATTTTTGAGGGAAATCTAATTGTTCAGATACTCTATTCTCTTGAGCTTATTGGAAAGGGGCTTTTAATCAGCGTTTTTTTGGCCATGTGTGTCGGTTATGTTTGTCTCAAGGCCTCAGGCTTCAAGAAAATATTTGAAACTATAGTCGCACTTCTTCACCCATTGCCGGGTGTTGCGCTTCTTCCCCTCGTAATACTCTGGGTGGGGACCGGCAAGACTGCAATTACTATAATAATAGTGCATGGAGCCTTTTGGCCTCTAATGCAGAATGTTCTTTCCGGCATGGCATCGATCCCGGATATCTACTTTAAGGTTGGTGACAACTATGGCTTTTCAACGAGTGAAAAAATCATCCGTATTTTAATCCCGGCTTCGGCTCCATTCTTGATTGCAGGACTAAAGATAGCCTGGGCGAGAGCTTGGAGAGCCCTAATAAGCGCCGAAATGATTTTTGGAGCAGCCGGCCTGGCGGGAGGAATCGGCTGGGCAATATACAGAAGCAGGGTGTTTATGGATGTTGCGGGAATAGTTTCGGGTCTTGCCGTCATAATAATAATTGGTATAGCAGTCGAAAAATTTGTATTTGGATTCATAGAGAACAGGACAGTCAAGAAATGGGGAATGACCGAATGAAGGCGGTATTGGAAGCCAGAAACATCGTAAAGCATTATATGAAGGATGGAGTTTCAAAACTGATTCTTAAGGATTTTTCGCTGGAGGTTGACAAGGGTGAGATAATTTCAATACTTGGTGCGTCTGGTTGCGGAAAGACCACGGCACTGAACATACTCGGAGGATTCGAGGATACAAAGTCGGGGGAGGTTCTGCTTTATGGGAAACCAATAAAAGGGCCCAGCTTTTACGCGGTAATGGTTTTTCAGGATAACCACCAATTGTTTCCGTGGCTAAGGCTTGGAGACAATGTGGCTATGCCGATCAGAAAACGCCATGAAAAGCGTTCAGAGGCTTTCTACGATGAAAAGACTTCGGATATCTTATCTCAGGTTGGCCTTAAAGGCTACGGCAATTATTTTCCACATGAATTGTCGGGAGGGATGCGCCAAAGGGGCGCCATCGCAAGGGCCCTTGCCTCCGAGCCTGACATACTTCTTATGGATGAACCATTTGCCAGTGTTGACGCCATAACGAGGGAGTCATTGCAGGAATTGCTGCTTGCAATATGGAATGAAAAAGGCTTGACCGTAGTATTCGTAACCCATGATATTGAAGAGGCGCTTTACATCTCGGATAGGATTCTGATAATGGGTAAGGAATCCGGCATAGTAAAGCGAATAATAAATAATAGATGGAAGGGTCTCAGGAAGACTGGGGAAGCCTATTTCGACGAGAAGGAAAAAATCAAAAAAGACATAACCGCTTGACTTAAGTCATTATTTACTCGGCAAGCTATCGATCAAGGACCTTGTAAATGCGTAGGGTCCTTTCCTTTTGTCCCATAAGCCTTACTATTCGAACTGGATAGGTGTCGTCTGTAAAGGTTCCAACAAGCATGCAGTCTTCTTCGAGGAAGGTTTTCATAGATTCATAATAATCCGCAGGGTTTCCATAGAGGCTGTTGTAGACTGGACGGGTATTCCATATGATATCCATTTCCTCGGGGTAGAGTATAAATTCTATCTGATTCATATCTATGTAATCCTCGAAGCTGAGCGAGTTTTCTTTAAGATGCGCAAGGTTCCTGTAATCGCGAAGATTGTCCGGGTTGAAATAGTATCCTGTGTTAAGATTTGCGAGCACCCTAGCATCTTTGGGAACCTGGCTCGATATTTTTTCTAGGTAAGAAGAATAGTCTTTTCCGGGGTGTGCGGCTATTTGAAAACAACTTATCGAGAGTGTTGCCGCAACAAGAATCCCAAGTAATGCATTGCGCTGTTTCGTAAGCGGGTACAAAAGCTCTGCCGTCAGCAAATAGAACCATGGAAAAAGAAAAACTATGCTCGTCTGGTTGTAACGGCCGACAAGCAAATACCCAAGATTTATTCCCAAAAGACCCAATAGGGGATATGCCTCACCGGAGGTTCCTTTTGATTTTACAAGCCTCGCTATGCCCCAAAGAGAAGCCGGAATCATGAGCAGAAGCTGAAGCCTTATGTCCGGTGTGTAGTATGTTCCGCTCACCTGAAGAAAAAGCTTCTGGTAGAACAGTTTAATCTGTAGAAGCTTGGAAACAAGACTTTCGGCAACGCCCAGGGTTTCGCCGTAGGCTGCGTAGTTCCCTATGAAGCCGGGGTCCATGCGAAGACTCAGGGCTATGAAAAAGGCGGCTGCAGCGCCAAGTACGACCGTGAAGGCCAGAAGGTCTACGCCCCTAGCCCTGTTATTCAAAAATCGATAAAAAAGCATTAAGCCGAAAGGGATTGAAATGATGAAGCTGTTTGGATGAATACCTATGCCCAGAGCCAGTATGACTGCAAGCATGGCGGCGCTCCTTGTTGTCGGCGGATTTTTTCTAATGAAATAATCGTATGCAGCGAGACTTATGAGCAGCAAAATGCTTTCCTGCCTTGCCAAATGCGATGCATATATGAATTGTATGTCAACGGCCAGAAGACCTGTGGCAAGCAATGCGAATTTACTGTTCCCGAATCGTGTCATGACAATTCTGTAGAAAAGACAAAGCGAAAATAGGCCGGAAACCAGTGAAATCATTCTCATATTAAATAGGCTGTGACCGAATAGATTGATTACAAATGCTTGAATGGCCACAAAAAATATTTTAATGGCATGTGGATTTCTAGGATAAAGATTGAAGAAGGGTTCAGTTAAATCAAAGCGCCCTTCCTTCAATACAGTTTGGGAAAACCCGCTGAGCCAAGATTCGTCTGAATGCATAAAGGGGAATTGCTCAAGAAAAAACACATTGGCTATGGCGTATACAAAAAGCATCAATATGAATATGCCGTGTTTTTTTATAAAAGAATTGGATCTTTCCATTTGATGTTCCCCTCCTTTGGAATTTCTGTGATTATTATACCATTACATTCAAAAAACATTTTGCATTTAATAATCAGATGCAATATTAAAGAAATGGATACCGGATATCTGGATGCGTCTTGTATACTATCAGTGATGTTTGTTGTTAAATTAACAATCATATTATAGAAAAGGATGGAGGATTATACATGAAAAAATACGCAAAAGCGGCAGTGCTTTTAACCTTGGTCTTGGCTTTGGGAGCTCTTTCAGGATGTTTGGGAACTACAGGACAGGCAGAAGGACCGTATATAATTGAAGCGGAGCGGGCCATTTCAATGGTAAAAGACGGAGCGGTTCTGGTTGACGCCCAAATGGCGGATGCCTACGAAGCGGCTCATATTGAAGGCGCCGTGAATATTACACGAGGAGACATAGTAGTCAATGAACCTTTTCCCAACATGGTTGGAGGAAAGGATCAGATCGAGAAAATACTTGGAGAAAGCGGAATCGACAACGGAGTGCAGATAATTGTATATGACGATAACAATCACATGGATGCTGCAAGATTCTGGTGGACGCTGAAAGCCTACGGCAATGATCAGGTTAAGGTCGTTAGTGGGGGTTTGAAAGCTTTGGAGGCATCCGGAATGAATAGTTCAACGGAAGTTCCCAATGTGAAAAGTGTTTCTTATGAAGCCGGAGAATTTGACGAGACAATGATTGCGACTGTGGACACCGTAATAGAACAATTAAATTATCCCGATCCCGATACCTTCTTGATAGATACAAGAACAATTGAGGAATATGAAGAGGGAACAATCCCTAGTTCGATTCATATTAATTATGTTGAAAACCAATACAGCGACGGAACCTACAAGTCGGCTCAGGACATTGCAATAATGTACATGGAAAATGGAATAGAAAAGGATTCAACCGTAATAATGTATTGCAAGACATCCATAAGAGGGGCGCAAACCTATCTTGCGCTTGCAAATGCAGGGTATGAAAACCTCAAGCTTTACGACGGAGCATGGTTGGAATGGTCTTCCGACAAGGCCCTTCCGGTTCAGCTGCCAAGTGGCGAAAAAGTTGAATTTAACGAACAGGATGCATCATAAAAAGTTATTAAACTCCTTCATATATTAAAAGCCAAGCCGCTTACAAGTGACTTGGCTTTTAATAATAAAGAATTGGCTAATAAGTTTTCTAATGTTGCATTAGCAAATTGTTTTATTGAGACCGTATAAAAATTGGTATAATAAATTTGTTAATTAAATAACACAAAATATGAGGAGGAATTCTATTTATGTTTAAAAAGAATAAATTAATACTTGTGATTGTGACAATGCTTATATTAGCTCTTGTTGCAGGATGCGGCACTCCGGCACCGGAGACTCAAACCGAGCCGGCAGAAAAAATCGAAAAAACTGCACCCGTCGAGGTTTCTGTTTCGAGCGAGACGGGTGCCATGGAGCTGGCTGTTGAAAATTATTTCGCAGACAAGCCTGCCCATAACTACAAAATCGCGCAGGATGCTTTTGTAGAAAAGGTTAAAAATGAAGAGGACATGTTTGTACTCGACATCAGACAGCCTGACGTTTACGCTGAAGGCCACATCAAGGGAGCTATAAACGCACCTTGGGGCGTTGCAATAAGCGACAATCTTGACAAGCTCCCAATGGACAAACCCGTTTATGTATATTGCTACACGGGTCAAACTGCAGGACAGACTGTTGCGCTTCTCAATTTTGCGGGATTCGAGGCATACTCGGTAAACCTCGGTTGGAATCTTGGAATCAGCAAGGTTGCAGGAGTTGAATCCGTTACTGTAACGGAAGCTTCCGATTTTGATTCTGCTGTAAATACGGAAATAGATAAAGATATGATGACTGCAATAGCTTCATACTATGAAGGTTTGGCTGATGTAAGCGATACCATCTACAAGAACTACAAGATAAGCGAAGACAACCTCAAGAAACTGATTGACGAGAAAGACGACAGCATATACATTCTTTCAGTAAGAGGCGCAGATGCCTTTGAAAGCGGTCATATAGCCAGGGCATTCAATATACCTTGGGCTGCCGGAATGCAGGAATCCTTCAATACAATCCCTAAAGACAAAACTGTAGTTGTTTATTGCTACACGGGTCAAACCGCGGGTCAGACGGTGGCCGCGCTTAGAATGCTTGGATACGATGCCGTTTCATTAAATGGTGGAATGGGAATGGAGGCTAATGCTCCTTCCGGTTGGAGCAACAAAGGCTATGAAACAGTAAAATAATTTTTTAAAATAAAAGCGCATTGCCTTAGAGGCAATGCGCTTTTATTTTTGAGAAGTGCCAGAATACCCGTGACTTTAGTCATAGGATGTTCAAAAGTTTAATCATAAAGAAAAAGGTATTATGGACATATGTTCAAAATGGTGGCATAATATTAAGGAACATTATTTTAAGAGAGGTATTTACAACCATCGAAAAGGGTGGTAAAATTGTCTATATACAATGATAATGATTATCAATATCAAAATAGAACAGGAGGCAGACTTATGGTTATTGCAGAAGCGGAAGCCAATTCCTTTGTGATAATTGATTGCATACATTCGGGGAGAAATCTTAAGATGAGGCTTTACAACATGGGTTTGACACCAGGGGTTAAAGTAAAGGTGCTTTCCAGCGAGAAAAACAACGCAATTGTCATTAGCGTAAGGGGATCAAGGTTGGTTCTTGGAAGAGGAATCAGCGAAAAAGTAGAAGTGAGAAATTTGGGGAAATAGGGGTAAGTAAATGGATAAACAGATAAAGGTGGCGCTTGCAGGCAATCCCAACAGTGGCAAAACGACTCTTTTCAATGAGCTGACAGGTGCACGCCATTATGTTGGGAACTGGCCTGGAGTTACCGTTGAAAAGAAGGAAGGCCGTTTTGAACACGGTGAAGAAAATATTCTTTTGACCGACTTGCCGGGAATTTACAGCATATCTCCATATACAATGGAAGAGATAGTAACAAGAAAGTACATCATAGACGAAAAACCCGATGTAATACTCAATATAGTGGATGCGTCCAATCTCGAGAGGAATCTGTATCTCACCATACAACTCATAGAAATGGGAAGGCCAGTGATAATCGCCCTTAACATGATGGATGTGGTTGAGAAAAAAGGGATAGGAATAGATATTGATGCTCTTTCAAAAAGGCTTAACACACCCGTTATTCCGATAACAGCATCGAAGATGGGTGACAAGGATAGGCTGCTTGATGCAGTAGTAGAAACGGCGAAGAGCTCGTACATGTATTTGCCCATAGAAGTAGACTATGGAGAGGATATTGAGGATAGGATAGAGGACACGCATTCTCTCATTGACCACTTGGCATGTCTCAACAAGTTTAACCACAGGTGGCTGTCTCTCCGAGTTATAGAGGAAGATCTTGAAATAATGAACTTGATGGGAAAGGGTCAAAAGGCCTATCTCAATCCTGAAAACCGTCATGGGGAAAGATACGAAGAATTGATTGTCAAAAAGAAATACGAACTCATTAACGATATTGTCGACGAAATCCTAATTGACAAGGAACGCGACATGGAAACGGTTTCCGACAAGATAGACAAAATAGTAATGAACAAGTATCTTGGAATGCCGCTTTTTATATTGATAATGCTCGGCGTTTTTGCATTTACATTCGATGTGGTGGGAAATAGGCTTTTGACATTGGTTGATGTGTTTTTTTCCGACATACTTGCAAACGCGGTATTTGGGTGGCTTGCGAGTGCGGGCGTATCGGACTGGCTCATATCTTTGATAGTGGAAGGAATCATCGGAGGGGTCGGGGGTATATTGGTATTTTTGCCAAACATAGCAACGCTTTTCTTTGCGATATCTATCCTTGAAGATAGCGGATATATGGCAAGGGTCGCCTTTATAATGGACAGAACCATGAGGCGCATAGGTTTGTCGGGCAGGGCTTTTATTCCGATGATTCTTGGTTTCGGTTGCAATGTGCCTGCAATAATGAGCACGCGCACGCTTGAGAACAGACAGGACAGGATGACGGCGATACTCATAAATCCTTTCATATCCTGTTCGGCAAGACTGCCGGTTTACACACTCTTCGCATCTGCTTTTTTTCCTAGGAGCAAGGTTATGGTAGTATTTTCGCTCTATTTCTTGGGAATAGCAGTAGCGGTTATGGTGGCATTCGTATTCAAGAGAACAATCTTTAAAAGCGAACCGAATCCTCTATTGATAGAATTGCCGCCCTACAGGATTCCAACCGCAAAGGGAATAGGGATACATGTATGGGAAAGAGTCAAGGAGTTCATAGTTAAGGCTGGAACTCTAATATTTGCGGCTTCCATAGTTATTTGGTTTTTACTTAACTACAATCTTGGAGGACCGGCCGCCTTTGCGGACAGTTTTGCAGCATCTATAGGTAAGCTCATAGCTCCAATATATGCTCCACTTGGTTTTGGGAATTGGAGGGCATCGCTTTCGCTTCTGACGGGAATTGTTGCTAAGGAAGTAATTGTAAGCAACATGTCCATTGCATATGGCGCCGGGGCAGGCAGCGGGGTAAGCCTTATGGAGGCTCTTTCCGGTTCTTTTACATCGCTTAGCGCCTACAGCTTCATGGTGTATGTCTTGCTTTACATCCCTTGCATAGGGGTTATTAGCGTAATCAAAAAAGAAACTGGTTCATGGAAATGGACTGGCTTTTCAGTTGCATATCAATTGATAATAGCTTGGGTTATCTCTTTTGGAGTGTATCAAATCGGCAGCTTGTTTGTCGGATAGGAGGCTTTAAATGGGTCAGATACTTACATTCATAATAGCCGGTGCAATTCTCATATATGCCTCTTATATAATATGGAAAAATTTTGTGAGGGTAAAAAAGGGACAGTGCCCGGGAGGCTGCGGAACATGCGGCAAGAGCTGCGCATACAGAGACGAGGATATTAAAGATGGCCATGCAAAAGATGATGAAATATAGACCGCAGCGCTTTTTTGAAAACGCTCATTTTAATACTATTTACCATTCTCAGATCCGAAGTATTTCGGATCTGAGCTATGTGCGGAAAAGGCTTGAATTGGACGACGGTGATTTTATGGATCTGGATTGGTCTATTGTGGGAGGAACGACGCTTGCCGTTATTCTCCATGGACTCGAATCGAGTGCAGATAGACCGTATATGAAAGGCATGGCTAAAACCCTGAATGATTCGGGGATGGATACATTGTGCATGAACTTCAGGGGCTGCGGAGGACAGACTAACCGTCTATTGCGTTTTTACCATAGCGGGGATACAAATGATGTGAGACAGCTGCTTCAATATGTTTTGAATGAAACTGATTATAAAAATATTTTTATGGTCGGGTTTAGCCTAGGAGCCAATGTTCTACTCAAGTTTTTGGGAGAGGAAGGGGCAAATGCTAGGGATAGCTATTTGATATCGAAGGCGGCTGCTGTTTCCGCGCCCTATGACCTTGCGTCAGCCTCGATAGCTTTGGATTTGCCAAAAAACCTTTTTTATAGAAAGCGTTTTCTGAGGAAACTCGGCGAGACCCTTAAAAGGAAGAAAACTACTTATCCCGATGAAATCGACCTAAGCGGTTTTCGAAACATACATACAATAAAGGGTTATGATGACAGATATACAGCACCGATTCATGGGTTTAGGGATGCGATGGATTATTATGAAAAGGCAAGCTCCAAGCCGTATCTGTCGGAGATTTCAGTGCCTGTAATGATAATTAATGCATTGGATGATCCTTTCCTAGGACATGAATGTTATCCGGATGAAGAGGAAATGAAGGTAAACGATTGCATAGACTGGGTTATTACCGAATTTGGAGGGCATGTGGGTTTTTCCCACACAGGGAAAGGTGCATTTTGGCATGAAAAAAGCATATGCAAGTATTTTATTGACGGGCAGGGTCAATAATCGATTTACCCATGGCGAACAGGTTTCCCGGATGAACTTTTGTGGTATATTCATCATATAAGACTTATTTGGAGGATTTGCCGTAATGGATTCGTTGGTCGGTTTAATAAAGGAAGTAATGACATACATTAACGAAGAAAACCTCGTGGCGGCTATAGGGTACTTGAGGGAATTCGGATTCATTTTGGGTATTGGACTTGTTTCAATAGAGGCCTTTTTACCTTTCCTTCCGTTGGTTATTTTTGTGACAGTAAATGTATTTGTTTTTGGATTTTTCTTCGGGTATATCTATTCTTGGGTTGGAACATCGATAGGAACAATACTGGTTTTCATGCTGCTTAGAAACTTTGGAAGCCATGGCCTGTTCAATAAAATCTACGCAAATGATAAAATGGCCCATAGGTTAGAGAGATTAAAGGAAAGAGGCTTCACTCCTTTTTTCTTGTTGTATTGCTTTCCGTTTACTCCAAGTTTCCTTGTTTCATTCATAGCCGCATTGTCAGATCTTTCGACCGAGCGATTTGTGGCTGCAACACTTGCCGGGAAGCTGGTGATGATTCTTTTCCTAAGCATCATAGGGTATAATTTCAAGGCGATGTATGACAATCCTGTTCGTTCTATCCTTGTAATTACGCTTATGGTTTTTGTGGGATATGTTTCAAAGGTTTTTCTTGAAGGGTATGAAAAGAAGCATTTTAAATCGTGAAACTTTAACAAAAGCTCCCTAAAAGGCAATTGCCTTTTAGGGAGCTTTTGTGTTAAGAACCAATCACATTATTGCCATTTATGAGAAGCGCCAAAATACCCGTGACTTTAGTCGTGAGATGAATGGCAGCACCTGTTGATGACGAAGGTCTTAAAAGCTTCTGCCAAGGGTGAAAGCGCTATTGTCCGGTTGTAGACAAAATAGAAATCTCTGAAGATATGCATGTCCTTTACCGGAATTATTATAAGAGAGCCTTCGTTCAGGTCCTTAAGGACGGCGTGCCTCGAAATGAAAGTCAGCCCCATATTTTTCTTGAGGCATTGCACAATCGTTCTGTTGTTTTCGATGAAGGCTCGTATGGTTAGATCTGAAATGAAAATGCCTTGCTTTGAAAGTGCTTCCTCAAGAGCTTTTCTTGAGCCGGAGCCTTTTTCACGCAAGATGAATTTAAAGTTTTTCAATTCATCAGGAGTAATCTCTACCGATGAATACATATCTAATGGTGGAGCTGCCAATATGATTTCATCGCTCATAATCTTCAGATATTCCAGTTTTTTGGAATCTATTTTCGAACCCACTATGCCAAAATTGATTTCTCCCTGAAGAATTTTGTCAATAACAATGCCCGAATCGTACTTGAAAATCTTGTAGTTTACATCGGGGAAAATCTCATTGAACGACATAAGCATATCCGGCAGCAAATACTCCTCCGGCACCGAACTGGCCGAAATCTCCAGAAGACCTTCTATTCTACCGTTATAGTCATTCAGTGAATATATTGCATAATCGCGACTATTCAAGATATCCACGGCGTATTTGTAAAGGATATCTCCCGCCTGCGTAAGATAAATTTTCTTAGATGACCTATCAATAAGGGTAGCATTCAATTCATATTCAAGATTTTTGATATGAGTGCTAATTGTGGGTTGGGTAATGTAAAGGGATTCAGCGGCTTTGGAAAAACTCTTGAGCTTTGCGATTGCTACAAAAGCCTCCAATTGTTTGATATCCATGTGCAAGGTTCCTCCTAAATGCGTCGCTATAAGTATATCACGGGGTTTGAATCAATTGAATACTTTCAAGCTTGTTTTATTAGTTGCGGGGTAAAAAAAGCATAGGACCCCGCGGAGGCGGCGCCGGCCCGAGCGTTGCTGATAAAAGATTTTACGGAATGGACTGAAATGGTATATAATAAAGAAAAAACTGAGAGGTGATATTAATGATTGTTGCAAATATGGATTCGGTAAAAGAGATTAAGGTTACAAATCCTGAGGCTAAAGATGCCTTCATGAAGGTCTTGATAGGCGCTGATGAAGGTTGGTCGGATTATGTTATGAGGGAATTTGAATTGGGTGTGGACGGCTTTTCGCCAAAGCATGTGCATGACTGGCCCCATATAAACTATATAATTGCAGGGAATGGAGAGCTCCAAGTAGGCGACAAGGTTTATGCCATAGAGTCCGGCGGATACGCGTATGTTCCTTCAGGAGAACTTCATCAATTCAGAAACATAGGAAAAGACAGATTGAAATTCATTTGTATAGTACCTAAAGAAGGCCATAAATAGAAAGGGAAGTGACATATGACTGGTAGGGATTTGGCCATATTGGTTGTTCCAATGCTGCTCTCTCTGATAATCAGCTTGGGATATGCCAAAAGCATGGCGGAAAAAAAGATGGAATTTCCCAAGATTTTCACAAAAGCGCTAAGCATCCATGGGCGTATAATGCTTTTTTCAGCAATAGGATGGGCTTTATATGCTAAGGAATGGAACACTAAAATGATTGGTGCCTTGTATCTAGGAATAGGATTTCTGATTATAGGAATGATAGAATATGTGTCCATAAATAAAATGACTAAGAAAATATGAGAAAGACCCAAGGGCCTTTCTCATATTTTCTTTTTCGCATTAATGCTTTACAAATTTAGTTCGCTAAAGTATAATACTTTTGTGCTATAATTCGAAACAATAAAAAGTAAAGGGGAAATTAATTTGAAAAAAATTCTAGTATTGTTGATGGTATTGGCCATGGTCATGGCTGCCTTTAGTGGATGTACACCAAAGGAAGAGCCTGAGGTCGTTGAAGCGCCGGATTCTTTGCAGGCAATAATGGATAAAGGTGAATTTGTTCTTGGTTTGGATGACAGTTTCCCACCAATGGGATTCAGGGACGACAATGGAGAAATTGTTGGCTTTGACATCGATTTGGCTAAAGAGGTTGCAAGCAGAATGGGCATTGAAGTTGTTTTAAAACCGGTAGACTGGGATGGAATCGCTCTTAGCCTTAAAAATGGCGATATTGATGTAATATGGAACGGACTCACGATTACCGACGAGCGCAAAGAAACAATGGGCTTCACAAAGCCTTATCTTAATAATAGACAGATCATCATAGTTAGACTTGACTCCGACATAGCGGCAAAAGCGGACCTTGAAGACAAGGTTGTCGGTGTTCAATTGGGAAGCAGCTCCGATATTGCATTAAACGATGAGGCTGCAGTTGCCGAAAAACTCAAAGACATAAGAAAATATTCAAATAATGTTGAAGCGCTTCTTGACCTTGCCAATGAGGGAACTGACGCTGTAGTTGTAGATGAGATTGTTGGAAGATACTATATCGCCAAGAAACCTGACATGTATAAAGTTTTGGATGACTACTTCACAGACGAGGAGTACGGAGTTGCATATCGCAAGGAAGACACTGCCTTCGGCGAAGAGCTCGATAGAATCTTGGATGAAATGAAAGCCGATGGAGCAGCCGATGCCATTTCAGAGGAATGGTTTGGGGAAGCGATAGTAGTCAAATAGGAGCTGGAGAATTTGGATAAGCTTTTAAGCATAACCTTATATATACTGAAAGGCAGCGGGGTCACCTTGGGGCTTTATGCCGCAACGGCGGTTTTCTCACTGCCTCTTGGGCTTATGTTTGCTTTAGGAAAAATTTCAAAGAACAAGATTTTAAGCAGTGCGGTAGGCATATACACTTGGGTTTTCAGAGGGACTCCCCTTCTGCTCCAACTATTTTTCACTTACTATGGCTTGCCGGTATTTGGAGTGCGCTGGAGCGGACCGTTTATTCCGGCTGCATTGACATTCATAGTCAATTACGCGGCATACCTGACGGAAATTTTTAGGGCGGGAATACAATCCATTGACAAGGGACAGTATGAAGCAGCAAAGGTTCTTGGAATGAATTACAGCCAGACAATGCGAAAAATAATCATACCGCAGACGATAAAAAGGATTCTTCCTCCTTTGGGCAATGAGGCCATAACTCTAGTCAAGGACACCGCGCTTGTTTCGGTAATCGCATTGGCGGAAATATTGAGAAATGCCAAGGAAATTGTTACCAGGGAGTTTATAATCACGCCTTTTTTCATAGCGGCAGCGATTTACCTCGTTTTTACATCGGTGATTGTTTTGACATTCAGCCGCATGGAAAAAAAATATTCGTACTATGAGTAGGTGTATTCATGAAAATGATTGAAATAAAAAATGTTTCGAAAAATTTCGGACCATTAAAGGTGCTTGATGGAATCAATTTGGAAGTAGATCGTGGAGAAATCATATCGATCATAGGCCCTTCCGGAGCCGGGAAAAGTACACTTTTAAGATCTGTAATACAATTAGAGTCCATTGATGAAGGAATAATGGAAATTGAGGGCCTCAAGATTGTGAGCAGAAAGAATAGGGAAGATGACGGGATAATTAAAAAAAATACCGTCAGTGATGGTCTGGCAAAAATGGGAATGGTTTTTCAGGGATTCAATCTGTTTCCGCATTTGACCGTTTTTGAGAATGTTATGGTTGCTCAAACCCTTGTCAAGAATAGGAGCAAGAGCCAAGCAAGAGAAAAGGCGAAGGCTATTTTGGATAAGGTGGGCTTGATGGACAAGGAAAACAGCTACCCTTCACAGATTTCGGGGGGGCAAAAGCAGCGCGTGGCTATCGCCAGAGCATTGGCTATGGATCCGGATATAATGCTATTTGATGAACCGACATCCGCACTTGATCCCGAATTGATAGGGGAGGTACTCGGAGTCATAAAAGCCCTTGCGGCGGAACACATGACGATGATGATAGTCACCCATGAAATGAACTTTGCCCGGGAAATATCGGATCGCGTAATATTCATGGAGGACGGAAAAATTGTAGAAGATGGACATCCCGACAAGATTTTTGTCAATCCCGAGCATCCGAGGATAAAAATATTCCTCGACAAAATACTATCTTGATTTTATGAAGCGGCCGCAATTTTGCGGTCGCTTTTAATTTTGATGTGAAACACAAAGAAATCAATGGGCAATTGCCCGTATTTTTAGGAAATATGTGGATAATAAAATAATCTTGTGGTAAAATAATAGTGAAAAAGAGTTGGATTCATGAACTATTTATTTATTTTATCTAAGCAGTCGTGCAAAAAGAATGCATTGGAGGTTGTATATGATAGGTGCAAAGATAAGAAAGCTGAGACAGGAAAAAGGTATGACATTGAGCGAATTGGCAAAGCAGGTTAATTTTACTGCGAGTTATATTTCTCAGATTGAACGAAGCATTATTGATCCTTCACTTTCTTCGCTTAGGAAAATCGCGTTGGCGCTGGACACCCCGATTTACAGTTTTCTTTCAGAGGAAAATGCCGATCATTTTCTTATAAAGGCAGAAAAGCGTAAAAAATTGGCGTTGCCTAACAGTACAATGATATATGAATTCGTTACTCCGATGGCCTCAAACAAGACGATAAGACCCAAGATGGAAATCATCTATATTCATATGGATGCAGAAAGCTGGAGCAATGAGGATTACTTGTCCCACAAAGTCGATGAATGCATTTTTGTTTTGCATGGTTCTTTTCATGTATATCTCGGGGAAGAAAAGTATGTTCTTGAAGAGGGAGACAGCATCTACATACAGGAGAATGTAAGCCACAGGATATACAATCCATTAAAAACAGTTACAACTGCAATTTCGTGTTTTTCTCCTTCATTGTATTAATAGATATTTGTGCGTCAAAAGGTCTGCCCTGCAAAAAGGACAGATCTTTTTTTATGCTCTTACAATGCCGTATTTTTTCATCTTTCGATATATTGTGTTTCTGGATATTCCAAGAACCTCTGAAGTTTGTTTTATATTGTAACCGTTCTCTTCCAAGGTACTTAAGAGTAGGTCCATACTGGAATCCTCCAGTCTTTTGGTTTCATCAGGCGTTTTTTTAGTGCATTCCAGACCGGCTTGAATAAGATGGCTTTTTTCAAGGAAGCCACCCCCTGACATGAACATTGCAATTGAAAGTATGTTTTCCAATTGACGTATGTTTCCTGGCCAGTCATATGCTCGAATCAATGAAAGCGCTTCGTCCGAGAGCCTGGAGACAGGCTTCTCCATTTCCGGATTGATTTTTTCGATGAAATGTTCGCAAAGTTCTTTAATATCTTCTTTTCTTTCTCTGAGTGGCGGGATCTTTAGATATAGGATTTTAAGCCTGTAGTAGAGATCCTCCCTAAATTGTTTTTTTTCGATCATGGATTCCAAATCCCTGTTGGTTGCTGCAATTATTCGAACATCTGTGGTTATTGTCTTGTTGCTGCCTAGTCGAGTAACCTGCTTTGTTTCGATGGCTCTTAGCAGTTTTGCTTGCATCTGCATGGGCATTTCGCCTATTTCGTCGAGAAAAAGGGTTCCGCCATCGGCCAATTCAAATTTACCGGATTTTCCGCCCTTCTTGGCCCCTGTAAACGCTCCCTCATCGTAACCGAATAATTCGCTGTCAAAAAGATCTATAGGGTAGTTTGCGCAGTTTATTGCCACAAATGGGCCCGATTTTCTGTCACTGAAATTATGGATTGATTGTGAAAAAAGTTCCTTTCCTGTTCCGCTTTCACCCTCGAGAAGGGTGTTTTTATTTATATTTGAAAATTCCTTTGCAAGATTTATCTTGTTTTGAAGAGCTAGGCCGCTGCCAATGAAGTCGTTGAATTCGTAAATAGCCCTATGACCTGCCATATTACTGGCAATTTGGTACGAACGCTTTATCCTGCTGAAAATATCTATTGCACCCATGATATTTCCGTCATTGTCAAATACGGGATAAGCAGAATTCATGAGATGTGACGGTTTTCCCTTGTAGTTGAGATTATATTCAAAGTCCATCTGCGTTTTTTTTGATTTTAGTATCTGTACAAGTATAGTGTCCTTGAAAGGGGGGTGGTTGAGGTTTTTGCCGATGACCTTGCTCTTGTCGACTCCAAGCAAGCTGCAGGCGCTTGAGTTGATGTAGGTTACATTTCCATCCTTGTCGCAGGCGGATATGCCGTCGTCTATGGCATCGAGATACTTTAGCAGAATCCTGTAGGACCCATTTTGCCTTTCATTTTCAAGCGCAAGGGTTTCAAGACTCTTGGATATCCGATCCAAATCAAAAAAGGCTTCGGGTATCTCGTTTTCTGATATGAGCAGAAGAGAGTATCTGGGTTTCTTTAGCATGTGTGGAATATTCTTTAAAAGGTATAGTGTTGTCTTGCCGTATCTTATCATGAAGTTATGTTTTTCTAAAGATGACTTAGCGAAAGAAAACATCCTGTTTTCGAAATTGCATTTTTTTAAATCTGCGTCACGGGAAACAATGGACAATATTCTGTCTTCCCTGTCCACCAAAAGCAATGCGCTGCTTTTAAGAGGGTATATGGATGCAATGGAAGGGAAAATTTTGTTGATGAAAAATTCATCCAAAGATCCATTACTTTTGGGCTTAGTCGATTCATGGGTGAGAGCATACAAGGTTTCGCATAGAAGTTTTGACATATCATTTTCTCCTTAATTATATTGTGTTACATATATGGTACATGTTACATTATGCAACATGCGTTGTAAAGTATAATTTAATAGTAAAAGTATTAATGAAAAGCGTTGAAAATAGAGGGGAATTTCAGAAAATACGGACGGATTCGTTTTTTAACATCCCTAAAATGAACGAAAAAGACCGAATATAGTGCTCCAAAATGTGACATGAAGCTCATTGTGGCGGTGGGACGATAAGTGTATTATAAGGTGGATTAAAATTGTTTACCTGGTGAAACCTTGTGTTTGCAATGCTTAGATAAAAAACGAAACACGTATCATGCAAAGTGGCATGGTATTTGCTTGTATATAAGAAATGAATGAATGGGGGTGTGGCAATTTTATCTCCAACCTGTCTGGCAGATAATCCCTGATCATGATAAGCAGCAATCATTCCTCTTTGATCTAGTCTTAAATGTTTGAAACTTCTTGGTACTGTGGTATGCTGTGTTTGTGCCATAGTCCCAATCTCCGTATAAGATTTATTGTCTTAAATCAATCATACACGGTAATGGGGTTCTGGCACATTTTTATTTTGCACCAATAAAGGGGGTGCATTTATTTAATTATACAATCAAGCGGCAAATGTTTCATATTTGCGATTGATGTAAAAAGTCCGTGCAACATTTCGGAATCTAGGGCAGTATTAATCTGAGTCATTTGGTATTTCCTCCTCGGATTGATGGCTTATAGACAACTCTATTTTACCCGAGGTTGATGCTGAATGGCTCATTTTTATTAATTTCACCATTATACGCATTTAATCTTTCCTTATAATATATTCAAGAGGGGAGGTGATATTATATGTGAAATTTATAGTTTTTTAAACATTGTATTTTAAACCAACTTAAAAGGAGGTCACTTAAATGACAAAAGAAGAGTATTATGACACAAATTATGAATTGGACGAAATCGAGGTTGATCCACGATTTGTAATTTGTGAAAAAGAAATGAAATTAGTTTTTAGTATACAATTGGCGTTCACAACTGTAATGATAACTTTGGGATACTTTTTAGGAAGAGGCGATCCAAAAGATTATACATATATTTTGGGAATGCCTACTTGGTGGTTTGTATCAATTGTGACAAGTTTTATCTTTTTTGGAATTATTGTATATGTGGTTAAGTTCAAGTTCCAAGATATGAGTTTAGATGATACAATTGAAAGTACTGAAGGGTGATAAACAAATTATTACTGTATCATAAATACATTTAAATAAAGGAGTGGAAAAAATGTTTGAGGTAGGTAGAAGTGCTAGAATTGCCATAATTATTACTTTTATAATATATTCCATATTCATGATTGCTATAGGTATATACTCGAAAAAAGTAATGGACAAAGCAAAAGATGATAAATATATGGATGAATATTTTACGGGTAATCGTACGATGGGTCCACTAGTTGTTGCTATGATGATAGCGGCCGGACTATGTAGTGCGGGTACATTTCTTGGAGGGCCGGGATTGGCTTGGAGTGTTGGACTTACTTGGGTGTTAGCAATTTTAGCACAAAGCTTTATGAATTTTGCAATTCTTGGAGAAATAGGGAAAAAGGTTGGAATCGTATCAAGAAGAATTGGTGCACAATCTTATTTAGACTTATTTAGCTCTCGATATAATAACAATAAGTTAATTGGGATTTTTGGTGTTTTAGCAATTTTGATTTTTTTGGGCGGTTACGATGTTGCCCAATTTGTAGGTGGTGCGAGGCTATTTGAATCGATGACAGGTTTGCCTTACATATTAGGACTAGTTATTTTTGCAGGATTAGTATTAATAACCGCTGCTTTGGGTGGCATAAAAGGAGTTGCAACGGCTATAGCTTTTCAAGGAGTTATTATGACAGTAGCTGTAGTAACATTATTTGTAGGGGCCATTAAGTATGCTATGCCATTGCAACAAACATATGAAACTCTAATTAGCATTGATCCGAAATTAGTGACTCCATGGAGTTGGAGCATTCCTTATCAAATTTCTTTGTGGATTACATATGGACTTGTTTTTATAGGCCTACCACATGGTGCTATGGGAGCTTTAACATATAAGGACACAAAATCTATGCACCAATCAATTATTTTGGGCGGAGGATTTGTGTTAGTGTGGTCAATAATACTAATATGGGTAGGGAGTTTAGGCCGTGCCATGTTCCCGGAATTAACAGTGGCTGACCAAATAATTCCTGCAATAACTATGACAGTATTACCGCCATGGATGGCAGGATTGACGTTAGCAGGTGTAGCTGGTGCTATACAATCAACAGTTGGAGCAATGATTATCGTATTAAGTAGTACATTCGTTAGAAATGCATATCAAACATTTATTAATCCAAAGGCTGATAGCAAAAAGTTGAAAAAGGTAGCCATAGCTTCAACAACGATCATTACTCTTTGCATATTTGCTTTAGCAATTAATCCGCCAAATAGTTTGCAATACATAATAACATTTGCAATAGGTGGTTTAGGTTCAGCATTCTTTTGGCCAATGTTATTAGGCGTATATTGGAAAAGAACAAATGAATACGGGGCAGCAGCGGGCATGATAGGTGGAATGGTCACTTATATTTTAGGAGCAGGGAATTTTTTAAATATAACTATGGGTATGAATGCAATTGTAATTTCACTAATAATTTCAGGAATCTTAACTGTTTTAGTTAGCAAGGTAACACCTAAGGCTCCTAAGGGAATTATTATGATATGGTTTGGCAAGACTTATCCTAGCGTTATTACAGAAAGATAATTTAAGTCAACTAATAAAATTTTATTGGAGGTAATTATATGTATAACTTTGATTTGTTAATAAAAAATGCAAAGATAGTAGACGGATCAGGTAATCCGTGGTATTTGGGTGATGTTGGTCTAAAGGATGGAAAAATCGCATATGTGGGCAAATTATCCGAAGATGCCTACTCCGGTGAAACAATTGATGCAAAGAAGCAGGTTTTATCACCTGGTTTCATTGACTGTCATACACATTCCGATTTTGTGCTTTTAAGAGATCCTGGGATGCTATCTAAGTTAAAACAAGGTATAACGACTCAAATGATTGGATGTTGTGGGATATCTCCAGCACCAATAAGTCCAGACAAGGTAGAACTTCTGGATAAATATGTAGGAGCTTTTAAGGGTGGGGCAAACCCTGAATATAATTGGGAAAGGTTTGGGGAGTATTTAAATGTAATTGATGATTTAGATCTTGGTACTAATATTGGTGCATTTGTTGGGCAAGGGACAATAAGAATAAATGTGATGGGGTTTGATTCAAAACTTCCTACAAAGCAAGAAATTAAAGAGATGCATGATCAACTAGAAGAAGCGATGAAAGATGGTGCATTTGGCCTTTCTTCTGGATTGATTTATCCTCCTGGTATATATTCACAACCAGAAGAGATAGAGGAAGTTGCTAAAGCTTTAAAAGAATTTAACGGAGTTTATCTTTCGCATATGCGAAATGAATCATATGATTCGGTTAATTCAGTTAAAGAGCTTATTAAAGTTGCAGAAGTAGCTGGCATAGCAGTACAAGTTCATCACCACAAAGCTGTGGGGATAAAAAATTGGGGAATTGTGAAGGAAACTATTAAGTTAGTGGAGGATGCCAGAGATAGGGGGATTGATGTTACAATTGATCAATATCCATATACTGCTGGTAGTACTACACTAAGAGCTTGCCTTCCACCTTGGGTGCATGAAGGTGGAGTAGATAAAATTATTGAAAGATTAAAAGATTTAGATACAAGAAAACGAATAATAGAAGAGATTAATACAAATGATGAATGGGAGAATTTTATTAAGGAGTGTAATGGTGCTGAAGGAGTACTGATTTCTTATACACCTGAAACCTCTGAATATGAAGGTAAGACCCTTGCCCAAGTTGGTAAAATGTTAGGAATAGACCCACTGGAAGCACTACTTGATATAATTATAGCTAATAAGGGAATTGATGCTGCGTGTTATTTCATGCTAGCCGAGGATGATGTTAAGTATGTAATGCAAAGGCCATACACTATGATAGGTTCAGATTCTATTGCAGCTGCGCCAGGTGCTAAATGTCATCCGCGTTCGAGTGGTACTTTCCCAAGAGTTCTTGGGAAATATGTAAGGGAAGAGAAAACATTGAGATTAGAAGAAGCTGTTAATAAAATGACAGGTTTTACAGCAACAAGATTTAATCTTCAAGGAAAAGGCTTGATCAAGGTGGGCATGGATGCTGATCTTGTAATATTTGATCCTGATACAATTATTGATGGTGCTGATTTTAAAGACCCATTTAAAGACCCTATAGGAATAAACTATGTATTCATTAATGGGGAAATTATAATAGACAATGGATCGTATACAGGAAAAACTGAAGGAAAAGTTTTAAGAAGAATTTAATATGTTATCTAAAAAGAGTATTATTTTTACCTAAATTGCAACAACAAGTTGAACTAGTCTTTCTGTAATATCAATTAATCTCAGCTGTAAAGTAATATTCTGAGCTGGTCTTCGAAAGCTTCATCAGAAATCTTATATCTGAGAATCTTTCGAAGCAGCGTATTGCACCAAGTTTGAATATGGGGAATTGTTGCTATAGAGTATTAGTTCATATGTTTTCCCTTAGGTATAAAGTGTCTAATCAAATCGTTATGGCGCTCGTTGGTTCCACGCTCGCTTTGAGGTATGTGGATGAGTGAACTGTATGGTTGTTGGAGGTTCTAGCGTAATATATTTAGAGAATTCGGATTATTTACTAGACAGGGATTAAGATTTCTGTTATTCTAACATCATACTAAAATTTTAGAAGACTAATTAATAAACGAAAATGTTTTGGCAAAAGTGTAAAATAGGGTAATACTGTAAAGAAGAAATGGGAACGATGTTCAAGAGCTTTGGACCGGAGCGTGATGCCCAGTTCAATAGCGATAAAGGAAGAGAGTATGCTTTAAATGAGCTGATTAATCAGCTCATTTATCTATATTCGATGTCAAACAGAATGGATAGGGAAGAGATTTTAAGTCGTAACTTGAAACTGTAAAGGGCAACATACTCAAGTAGTATGCAGCAAACAAGACGATTTCCAAATACCGGAAAGCGTCCGCGCCAAACATATTATTGTAGATAAAGAAATAAAGGTAAATGATATAAAGATTGAAATAGCTGATTGACTAGCCTTGGCGAAAACGTTGTCTGTGGCGCTAAAAATGGCACGGTATTTGCGTGTATTAAGGAGTGAAAGAATGGAGGGGTATAGATGTATCACATTAGAAAACATTTAGAAAAAATAAAGCATGAAAGTTATGCAAATGTACCCGAGGATTTCGCCGCCGACGGCATAGATTGCTCTTTAGGTATTAATCCATACGGATTTCCGAAGGCAATCAATGAAGCTGCAAGGATGATGAACCTCGATTTGATAAGCCAATATCCTCACGGCGATTCGAAATTGAAAAACGCAATCATGGATTATTGGAAGGATTGTGCATCCATTGATATGGGGCAAATCGAATTGGCTTGCGGGTCCATGGATTCACTGACAAAAATCAACAAGATGTTTATTGACAAGGGAACGGCGGTCATAGGCCATGGCCCACAGTTTCCTGATTTTGGGATGGATGTGGAGGCTATGGGAGGCATATATGAAACGGTGGACATGTTCGGAAACAATGGAAGGTTCAACGGCCAAAGGCTCATAAACGCAATTGAAAGCAGACATGCCATTTGCTATATAGACAATCCCAATAATCCGACGGGACAAATAATTCCCATTGAGACCATCTCAAAGATTGTAGAGAAAGCAGCCAAGCTCGGGGTTTGTGTTCTTGTAGACGAAGCCTATGGAGATTTCATGGAAAAAAAGAATTCCGCTATCAATCTTATGGAAAGGTACGACAACATAATGGTGGTAAAATCTTTTTCGAAGGGATTTGGAATGGCAGGTATGAGGGTTGGATACGCTGTAGGACCGGTGGAACTCATGGACGTCTACAGAAAAGTTGCTATTCCATTTTGCGTAAGCGGAATGGGGGCGGTTTTTGCTCAAGAGGCTTTGAAAGAGGAAGGGTTTTTGGAAGAGAGCAGAGAGAAAATCGCCGTTGCAAAGAAAAAAGTCATTGAATCGATGAAGACGATTGGAGTTCTCGAGACGAGTCTTACGGTTCCGATAATGACTATGGTTCATGAAGACAAGAAAGTCGATTTATATAGTGAGTTGCTTAAAGTTCAGGTATTGTCTGTTCCGGGATGCAATTTCGAGGGTTTGGGCAAAAACTGTGTTCGTCTCAGAATCAACGCGGATGTGGATGTTCTTGTCGAAAGAATCGAGCAGCTCGAGAAAAAATAGGATGGAGGAATAATAATGAGTTTTAAATTGACTAAAACGCAAGAAATCATAGACAGGGATGCTAAGGTATATCCGGAGTTTGCTAGGATGCCATATTATCCTTTGGCTGTTGCAAGGGGCCATGGAGCTATACTAGAAGACTTTGACGGAAACGAATTCATAGATTTGTTGTCGAGTGCATCTGCTCTTAATACTGGGCATGCGCATCCGAGAATAGTAAAAGCGATAAAAGAACAAGCGGAAAAATACATAACATATACGGCGGCCTATATGTATTCAGAGCCCCTTGTTAAATACGCAGAGGCCCTTATAGAGGTTACGCCAGGGGACTATGAAAAAAAAGTTGCATTTGGCAATAGCGGTTCCGACGCAAATGACGGAGCAATAAAGCTTGCAAGGGCTTACACCGGAAGAAAGAAAATAGTTTCATTCATAGGAGCGTATCACGGATCTACTTACGGAGCATTGTCCCTAAGCGCAATAAGCCTTAACATGCGAAGAAAGATAGGACCGCTTTTGGGGGAAATAGAGCACATCGAATACCCCGATTGTTACAGATGCCTATATGGCAAGAAATGCGAAACCTGCGATTTGGAGTGCCTGGGCGCTTTCAAGAAAGCCATGAAAACTTTCATGCCGCCTGAAGAAATAGCGGCCGTTATAATAGAACCAATACAGGGAGACGGTGGACTTATCGTTCCGCCCAATCGCTATATGAAAGCCTTGTATGAACTATGCAGTGAGAATGGAATACTTTTCGTGAGCGAGGAAGTGCAGCAAGGCTTTGGCCGCACTGGGAAATGGTTTGGAATAGAACATTTCGATGTGGTTCCCGATATGCTGATTCTAGGCAAATCCATTGGTTCAGGGGTTCCACTAAGCGCTATAGTAGCTAGAAAAGAAATAATGGATTCTATGGATGCTCCCGCGCATCTCTTTACAATGAGCGGGAATGCATTGGCTTGCGCGGCGGCATATGCGACGCTCGAGGTAATAAAAGACGAGAATCTTTTGGAAAAGAGTACCGAACTTGGCAATTACGCCAAGGGGCGCTTCGAAGCGTTGATGGAAGAGTATGAAATCATAGGCGATGTAAGGGGCTTGGGACTTTCCATAGGTGTGGACTTGGTAAGAGACAGAATTTCCAAGGAAGGCTACAGAGAAGCGGCGGCTAAAATTTGCTACAGATGTTGGGAAAAAGGGGTAATCATAATTTTCTTGGGAGACGGCGTACTAAGATTCCAACCGCCTCTCGTAATTACCCGTGAAGAGATAGATAAGGCAATTGATATCATAGAGGAATCAATGAAAGAGTTCTTGGCCGGGGATATTCCCGACGAGGTACTCAAAACTGCAAAGGGGTGGTAGAGAACAAAAAGCTTGGCTGTTAAAACCGCAATCATACTAAAATTGACTTAAGGAGGAACACACATGAATTTTGTAAAATCGGATACATTTAAGAAATATTTTGTTCCGGGTATCGTTTTCCAATCCGTTGTTATCGCAGGAGGCTACGGAACGGGACGTGAGCTTGTAGAATTTTTTCTAAACTTTGGAACATTGGGCGGCCTGATCGCCATGGTATGCATATCGACAGTAATTTGGTCGCTAGTATGTGCCGTAACCTTTGAATTTGCAAGGGTATTCAAGGCGTATGACTACAGAAGCTTCTTCACGAAACTGCTCGGCAAGGCATGGTGGCTTTATGAAGTATGTTATTTTGTATTGCTTCTCATCGTTCTCGCTGTAATCGCATCGACAGCAGGAAGCATACTTAATGAAATTTTTGGATTGAATTATTATGTTGGAGTTGTCGGAATGATGGTTGGAGTAGGACTTTTGGTATTCAACGGTTCAGATACCATCGAGAAATTCCTTTCATACTGGTCTTTCCTGCTTTATGCAGTTTACATCGCATTCCTGGTTGTTTGCTTCACTAAGTACGGCGACGGCATCGTGAACTCTGTATTCCAAGGAAACATTAAGCCCGGCTGGGCAATGGGCGGATTTAAATATGCATTCTACAATTTGGGAATCATCCCCGCCGTTCTTTTTTCAACTCGTCATATAGAAACAAGAAAAGAAGCAATCGGATCTGGCATCATGGCCGGAATCATCGGAATCGTTCCAGGAATACTTCTTTACCTGGCAATGATAGGCCTCTATCCGGAAATCTTGACAGTTGCGGTTCCGACAAATCATATTTTGGGAGTATTGGGCTCGCCCTTCTTCCAAATAACATTCCAAATAGTTCTTTTCGGAACACTTATAGAAACCGGTACAGGATTCATATTTGCTGTTACTGAGCGTATCAATTCAGTATACAAAGAAAAAGGCGAAACAATGCCGACCAAATTTACAACATCACTTACTATAGCCCTTCTCGTTGTTGGAGCTGGAATAGCCCAATTCGGATTGATAGGTCTCATAGCTAAAGGATACGGAACCATAACATGGGGCTTCTTCGCATTCTATGTAGTTCCGGTTTGCACAATCGGAGTTTGGAAAATCATGCAACAAGATAAGGCTTTGGAAATCAAAAAGTAGGATAACAATTAAAGAGCCATTAAACCCCCTTACCCCCCATTTGCGATTGCCTATGCGAATGGGGGGTAACTTTATGTCTTGCTGAAGCCTGATGAAAGTGGCTACTATTCTATTGATGCAATTCTGGAAAAGCCACCGTAATGGAGAAATCTGTTTCGGTGTTTTTTTTGAAGCTTGTGGCGGGGATATGCAATTTGTGGTTTAATGTATTAAAGAGGTGAAAAAAATGAAGGATACTTTTAATAAGATGTGCGAATTGTTCAATGAAAAGAGATATGAAAAAATAATGATTAATTCCCTCTTCAATCAAATGTCTCTAAGGCTTCCGGAAGATTCATTTTGGAGAGTTAGAAAAAACCGTTTGGAAATTATTGTTCACCGGGAGACAGCCGAAGGCTATGGGACGGTTCTTGGAAGCGAAGGAAATTCTATGGAATTCCTGAACAACCGCAGAATTGTATTTTCGGGAGGAAAGATGACCGACATAAGCCATTTGGATAGTCATGCGTGCATTTCGGAAAATTTTCCAGAGAAGAATCTAAACAGAGTGGCCGGCTTTTTCATAGAGGAGGACGGCATGCACATGCGCATGGGCCTTGTGCTCGGGGGAATGGAGAAAAGGGGCCTTTTGAATGGAGACACAATGACTGACGGTGTATTCATCATGAAGGGCGGCAATTTGTGCGAGACATCAATGAGGCTTTACATGGACATGACCAATGTTAGGGTGGATGCGGTCAAGCCGGGAGGTAAGATAGAAGCTCTTCTTAGGGATAGAAATTGGATTTTTGAACAAAATTAAAAACGCAATCCCCTTCTATAATCTCCGATATAGCTGCGAAGCAGTTTACAAGGGGAGGTTCACATGAACAGGGATTAAGCTTTCTGTTACTATGGCATTAGACTAAATTTAAAGGAGACTATTTAATGAATAAAAATGTTTTGGCAAAAGTGGGAAATAGGGAAATACTGAAAGAAGAAATGGAAATGATGATCAAGAGCCTTGGACCGGAGCGTGCCGCTCAGTTCGACAATGAAAAGGGCAGAGAATATGTTTTGAATGAGTTGGTAAATCAGGAGCTCTTTTATCTATATGCGATGGCAAGCGGAATGGATGGAGACGAATTATTCAAGTCGCAACTTGAAACTGCAAAGGTTAACATACTCAAGCAGTATGTCGTAAACAAAACAATTGCAAACGTTGCTGTCGAAGAAAATGATGCTGAAGAGTACTATGAAAAAAATAAAAGCAACTTTCAAATGCCGGAGAGCATACGTACCAAACATATTCTTGTGGATAGCGAGGAAGCGGCTAAGAGCATACAGGCGGAAATTGGTGGAGGTCTTGCATTCGAAGATGCTGCAACAAAATATTCAAAATGCCCGTCAAAAGAAAACGGTGGAGATTTGGGTATGTTCGGTAGAGGGAAAATGGTCCCAGAATTTGAGGCTGCAGCCTTTGCCATGAATGTTGGCGAAATCAGTCAACCTGTAAAGACACAGTTCGGATACCATATCATCAAGGTTGAAGAAAAGCAGGAGCCATCCGTAAGAGCCTACGACGAGGTAAAGAATGAAATTGGCCAAAGGCTCGTAGCTGAAAAGCAAAGGGATGTATACATGGAAAAGATAAGTGAGTTGAAAAAACAGTATGAAGTGGAAATTTACTAAAAGAGCCGAAAGGCTCTTTTTTTTTACCCTAAGGAATGTTACAATTTCATGGGAGAGATTAGATGAAAGGGTGGGATTAAATGCATTTGCTTGGTGCTTCAATAATACTGTTTGTTTTGCTTATTTTAAGCGTAGCAAGTGGAATAAATTTATTAATTCCACTTGTGATTGGAATATTGTTGTTCGGATGGATAGCTTTCCGTAAAGGGTTCTCTGTTGTGGATATATTTAAAATGATGATTTCTGGAACAGAAGGGATATTGCTGATTGTGCAGATATTCATATTGATAGGAGCAATAACATCGTGTTGGATGGCTGCAGGCACAATTTCCGCGATTGGTTATTACGGTTTGATATGGATGAATCCAAGAATATTCATATTGTTTGCATTTCTAATGAGCTCGATGATGTCATTTTTGCTGGGGACGGCATTCGGCACGGCAGGAACAATAGGGGTCGTGTTGCTTGTGATGGCAAAATCTGCAGGCGTTGCGCCATATATCGTCGGCGGAGCCGTGATTGCGGGTGCATATTTTGGTGATCGATGCTCCCCTATGTCTTCGAGCGCAAACCTGATTTCGGTTCTTACCTGTACCGACCTATACATAAATGTAAAAAATATGTTGAAGACTTTGGTGCTACCTTTTGCGGCTTCAATAGCATTCTATTTTGTTGTTTCCCTTTTCAATCCATTGGATAAAGTCGATGCGGTTTTTCTTGAAAGCATGCGAGACGAATACCGAATTGGAATTTGGGCGTTTTTGCCAGCTTTGCTTTTGTTTGTTGCCGCGGCATTTCGCATAAAGGTAAAGCATGCAATGTTCTTGAGTGTTTTAGCAGGGGGAATTGTCGCCGTTTTATACCAAGGTGAAACCTTCGGCGCGGTGCTTGGCTACATCATGACAGGCTATAGCTTGTCGGGAGAAGGCATGCTTTCGGATATAATGAAAAGCGGCGGGATTGTATCGATGATAAATATATCTTTCATCGTATTGATATCGGCAGCATATTCGGGCATATTGGATAAGGCTCGTTTGATGGAGGAAACCGAGGGTAAAATAAAGACATGGATGGAAAAGTCGGGGCCATTCACAATAATGATATGTATAAGTGTATTTGCTTCTATAATTGGCTGCACTCAAACTCTAGCAATTATAATTGTTTTTCAGCTCATGAAGAATCAAGAACCATATACTGGCAAGGGAAGGGAACAGTTCGCGTTGGATATTGAAAATTCGGTTGTGCTTATTGCACCCCTGATTCCATGGAATATTGCCGGAGCGGTTCCTGCGGAATCAATAGGTGTGAGTAGCCTTTTTATACCGTTTGCATTTTTCCTGTATATGCTGCCGATTTATTATTTGCTTAAGAGGGGTAAAAATCATGGAGTACGGGGCAAAAAAAGTGTTGTATGACGCCATCGTTATAGGTGGCGGGCCGGCGGGCATGTTCAGTGCGCTTGTTCTAAAAAAGCATTTCAAACATGTTGCTCTGCTTGAAAAAAACGATCATTTGGGAAAAAAATTGCTGATTTCGGGGAATGGCCAATGCAATTTAACTCATGAAGGAAACCCTGATGAATTATTGTATAAATACGGCGAAAAAGGAGCTTTTCTAAGGTTGGTCATAAAAGGATTCGACAATGCCGACCTTATTGGATTTTTCGAAAAAAAAGGTTTGGAATTTGAAAAGAGGGCCGACGGAAAGTATTTTCCTTCAAGCGGTAGGGCTTCCGATATACTGGGTGTTTTGGAAAAAGAACTGAGACGATTAGAAGTGGATGTGCTTTGCAACGAAAAAGCAACGAGTGTTTTAAAAGACAAGAATGAATTTCGGATTTCAACCAAAACCGGGGGATATAGTTCAAAAGTGCTGGTTTTAGCCACTGGCGGACTATCTTATCCTTCAACAGGTTCTTCCGGTGACGGTTATGTTTTTGCCGAGAGGTTGGGTCATGGCATAACTGCAACAAAACCGGCTCTTGCGCCTGTTTTATGCGATAATTTTTTGCAGGAACATCTTGCCGGACTGTCTTTTGAGACGGTAAGCCTAGGCCATTGGCGCAATGGCCGAAAAAAAAATTCTTTCCAGGGAGCGTTGCTCTTCACCCATGATGGATTATCAGGACCTGTAATCTTAAACAATTCAAGAGCTTTTGAGGCTGGGGATAGGCTTATAATCAATTATCTGCAAGGTCGCGACAGGGTTTCATTTGAAAGGGAACTGACAGATAGAGCGTCGCAAAAAAATCCTCCAAGAATCAAACGATATTTAAAGTCATTCGGCCTTACCGAGCGGTTTTGCATTGACCGCATGAAGAACGCAGGCATAGACGAAGATTTGCGTATATCGGAATTGGGGAAGGAAGCCAGGAAAAGCCTTGCTGGGTATCTGACCGAAGATGTTTTTGTAATTAAGGAAGTCAAAGGATTTCATATTGCAATGGTGACAGCAGGTGGCGTTGAAACAAAGGAAATCAATCGAAAAACTATGGAATCAAAAAAAGCCAAGGGACTTTTTATTGTCGGAGAATTGCTGGATATAGATGGCGAAACCGGAGGTTATAATTTGCAGGCCGCCTTCTCAACTGCTTGGGCGATAGGCAATCATTTCAAATAATATTTTATGACATATTGCGAATGGATATATATGTAAGGAAGATGATGCAATTGAAATTATAAAAAAAGGAGGTATTGGGGATGAAAATCTATACAAGGGGCGGAGATGGTGGAGAGACCGGTTTGTACGACAATACCCGCGTGCCAAAGGATGATATTAGAGTCGAAAGCTATGGGACGATTGATGAGCTTAATTCTGCTTTGGGTTTGTCTCGGGGATTCATTGACGACGATTCAATAAACAATTTGATAATCGGGGTACAAAGGGAATTGTTTAATGTTGCCGGAGAGCTTGCCACAGAAGACTATTCCAAGTTTCCCGAAAGAATAACCGAGGAAAAAATTAAAATTCTAGAAAATGAAATAGATTCAATGCTTGAAAAAATCAACAAGGAACAGCAATTTAAATTCATCATACCGGGTTCATGCCATCGTTCTGCTAGCCTTCACCTTGCAAGGACAATCTGCAGGAGGGCAGAAAGAAGGATTGTAACACTTTCCCGGGAAGCGGATATAAGACCGGAAGTCGTAAAATATGTCAACCGTCTTTCCGATTGGATTTATGCATTGGCGAGGACGCTTGAATGTTCTATTGATTATGTTGGTTTCAAAAAATAAAAAGGGGTGGTTAAATGCGCGATTTCAATTATGATATTCATGAGATTATCAAGAGTAGATGGTCGCCTAAGGCTTTTAGTGAGGAAGCTGTTGAATATGAAGATGTCATGGCTATTCTTGAGGCGGCGAGGTACGCCCCATCGTGTTTCAATGAGCAGCCATGGGAGTTTCTTGTTGCATTTGACGAAGAGGAACTGTCCATAACAAGGCAGTGTATAAATGAAAGAAACAGGCTTTGGGCGGACAAAGCTCCAGTGCTTATCGTGGTCGCTGCGCGTCCGATTTTCAAAAAAAATGAAAAAGTCAATAGATGGGCGACATTCGATGCCGGAACGGCGTGGGGCTACATGTCTATCGAAGCGGAAAAACGAGGATTGATATCCCACGCGATGGGGGGCTTCAGCCGGAAGAAACTGAGGGAACTAATTAGCGTGCCGGAGGAAATGCATCTTTTGGCGATAATTGCCGTAGGCAAGATGGGGAACAAGGATGACTTGAATGAAATGTTCATTGAAGAGGAAAGGGCTAACGAAAGGAAACCTCTGAAGCAGGTTTTTACACGAATAAAGGAAATGGAGAGGTGATTTGATGCAGATTGCATTGACAGCTCACGATAGCAAAAAAAGTGCTATGGTTGCCAATTCCAATCCTTGCGTTGCACGATAAAAGGATGTTAGATCAGAAAAAACCAAATAAAAAACTAGCTAAAACCGACTTTTGCGAATGCAAGTGTCGGTTTTAGCTGTATTTAATTCGAAAAATTCAGGAAATGAAAAAATTAATGATAGAATAATAATATGATTTTATAAAAACAATAAAGGAGCCGGCAATGAAAATAAAAGTGCTTGCAGACAACAATACAATTATAGACAGATATTATCTAGGAGAACCGGGATTGTCATTTCTTGTTGAGGCGGATGGAGAGAAAATACTCTTTGACATGGGTTATTCGGATGCCTTTATTAAGAATGCCTTCAAGATGGGTGAAACACTCAGAGACATAGACAAGGTTGTTTTTTCTCATGGGCACATGGACCATACATGGGGACTCGATCCATACATAAGGATATTGTCAGAATGTGAGACTGAAAAGCTTGAATACACAAAACCAAGCCTTGTCGCGCATGAGGAGCTTTTCCTGACGCGCAGGTTTGAAACACTCAATGAAATTGGAAGCCTCGTATCTGAAGAAAAAGCTGCCAGACATTTTGATATGAAATTGACAAATAAACCTTTTAAATTAACCGATAAGCTGTGGTTTCTTGGAGAAACAGAAAGAAAGCATGATTTCGAAGGGAAAACGGCAATAGGCGAGATTTATAGAAACGGAAAGTGGGAGCCCGATGTCATCGTTGACGACACTGCTATGGCATATGAAACCGATGAAGGCATAGTGGTTATAACGGGATGCTCGCACGCTGGAATTTGCAACATAATTGAGCAGGCAAAAAAAGTTACCGGAGAAGAGTGTGTTGCCGGAGTCATAGGGGGCTTCCACCTAATGGATGGAGAATCGGCTCAGGTTGTGAAAACGGGAGAGTATTTTAGGGATAATGGTATAAAAGAAGTCTATGCCTGCCACTGCACATGTCTGGCGGCTAAAATTAAACTTTCTGAGTATATAAGGGTAAACGAGGTCGGATCGGGAATGCTTATCAAGGATTGGAAGTAATAAGAAAATTTCTGCATGATTAAACGGATAAAAAATTGTAGAGGAGAAGAGTAAAGATGATTAATGCTAATGATAAAACTGTTTTAAATGAAATCGTGATGCCGATTATGAGCTTTGAAAACGGAGAAGTCATTTGGATTAATAATCGAGGAAAAGAAATTTTGAATATTAAAAGCATCGCCGATTTAAAGAAAATAAATTTCTTGGAGTATTTAGACCACCGTCAGATCGGTCAAAAATCTTTAAGGGAAGTGGTTTCCGAGGTTTCGGCGGCTTTTAATAAGAAAGATGTGATCAGCAATAAAGTGAAAGTTGCGATCAAAATTAAAGGCATCCGCATGGAAACTATTCTTACAATCGTTCCGTACGAAAGCGATTTTCCGAACAGCGGAACGGTTATTTTTGATCGACTTAGGAGAAAGGAAGATGTGCAGGTAAGGAGAGAGACCGAGCATTTCTATGGCAATCTCTTTAAGCAAGTTTCAACACCGATTATGATATGCGATAGTTCAAGCAAGATTGTCGAGATTAATGACGCTTTCCATGATTTATTCGGGTATCTTTGCGAGGAGGCTGTAGGCAAATATTGTTACGATTTGATTGCTATTCCGGACGGAAAAATTGCTTTTATGGAAATATGCGAAAAGATAAATTCGGAAGGTGTACTTAATAAAAAAATGAAGGTTATTGACAAATGGGGCGGATTAATAGATATAGAAATTACAGCGCACCCCATTCTTCAAGACGGCAAGGTTGTTGGCACATACAGAATATTTGAGGACGTCAGGAAAGAAAACAGCGTAAGAAACGAACTCGCTCTGCAAAAAAACTATTTTGATGGGTTATTGGGCACTTCGACCGAAGCCTTGGTGTTGCTGAGCAAAGATGACAAAGTGGTTCATTTCAATTCTGCTTTCGAGGACCTTTTTGGGTATAAGCTTGAAGATGCCAAGGGTAGGCTAATAAACGATTTGGTTGCGAAGGGAGAACTTAGGGGCGAAGCAGACGAAATTTCTAAAAGGGCTTTAAATGCGGAAAGTGTAAATGAGGAAACAATCAGGTATCATAAGGACGGAAGGCCCATTCCAGTCGAAATTTCAATCAATCCTGTTACAAAGAAAGGGGAACTGCTTGGCATATATGCAATCTACAAGGATTTGACAGAAAAAAGCCGAATCAAGCGCGAGCTTAGGATTCAGTTGGAGTACTTCAAACAGCTTTTTGAAGGTTCCATGGACGCGATAGCTCTTATCGATACGAATCAAAAGATTGTCGATAGCAACTTGTTTTTTGAAAAGATTTTTGGATACAGCGCTGAGGAAAGCAAAGGGAAGAGCATTGAGGAATTGATAGTGCCGAAGGAGTATTTGAAGGAATCAACAGGGTTAATGAAAAAAATTTTAACGGGGAAACCGATAAAGGAAGAAATAAAGCGTATTTCCAAGAACGGCGAAGTGATTGAAGTGGAGGTTGCGGGACATCCCATATTGGTCGATGGCGAGGCGGTAGGCATTATTGTGAATTATAGGGATATACGCGAACGGAAACGTATGCTTGAAGAGATCGAAAAGCAGGGGGCTTACTTCAAGCAATTGTATGACAATTCGCCTCTAGGCATAGTCATTATAGATACTCAGGAGAGAGTAGTGGATGTCAATAAGGGCTTCTGCAAAATATTTGAGTATGAGAAGGCGGAAACAATTGGTGAATTCATCAATGATTTGATTGCACCCGAAAGCCTTTTGGATGAAGCGGAGGGTTTGTCCGCTAAGTTGATAGGGGGGAGCGTTGTAAAATATGAAACCAAACGCAGAAGCAAAACCCATAAATTGATAGATGTGGATATTTTGGCATATCCGGTTAAACTCAATAAAGAGAATGTAGGCGGTTATGAAATATATTCCGATATAACCGAAAAGAAACAAGCAGAAAAGGAAATTGAAACTTTGGCATTCAAAGATAGTTTGACGGGGCTTTTTAATCGCAGGGTTTTTTACGACAAGCTCAAGGAAAAGATTCAAAACATAGGGAAAGGTCAGAAGTTTGCTGTTTGCTATATCGATCTTGATGGATTCAAAAGAGTAAACGACAGTTTGGGACACAATATTGGTGACGAGCTCCTTCGGTATGTGGCTAAAAATATTAAAGACAGCATGGAAAAAGAAGATGTCGTAGCCAGAATGGGCGGAGATGAATTCGTTATTTTTACAGATTGTGCTGATCATGAAAAAATCGGTGCAAAGATGGAAAGCATTATTGAAAGATTAAATAGTGGATTCAAGATTTTCGATTACAGCATCAAAATTTCGCTGAGCATAGGTGTTGCAATTTATCCAGACCATGGCAATAATGTGGAAGAAATCATCAAGAATGCCGATACTGCAATGTATATAGCTAAAAGAAACGCCTTGAGAGGATATCTAATCTTTACTGCTCAAATGGAGGAAAACTCTAATGACCGTTTCAAATTGGAAAACAGGCTCAAGATGGCGTTGGCGAACGGGGAAATAGAAATGCATTATCAGCCTATTTTGTCTATGAATGGACGCGTAAAGGGTTGCGAAGCATTGATGAGATGGGAAAATCCGGCCATTGGGAAGGTGCCCCCTAATGTTTTCATTCCCATAGCAGAAGACAGCGGTGAAATCCATCAATTGGGAGCATTTGCTTTAAACCAAGCGTTAATTGTTTTAAAAAAATGGAAAAAAAGATTCGGTGACGATTTTTTCATGTCAATTAATCTCTCAGTAAAGCAAATGGAGAGGAACAATATAGTAGATGCAATTACTGAGATTATGAAAAAGAACGGGATTGAAGGGAAAAATGTCCATTTGGAAATAACTGAAAGCCGTTCGACGGAGAATGTTACTAACTTGAATGGGAAACTTTCAAGGTTAAATAAAATGGGTTTTGCCATATCGATTGATGATTTTGGAACGGGATACTCTTGCTTTACGCAGCTAAGGGATTCCTATGCGAGTTTTCTCAAAATAGATAGAAGCTTTGTGGGCAGCATTGAAAAAAGAGGAGACAACAGAGCAATAGTGAAAGCTATAGTGGCAATGGGGGAAAGTTTGGGAGTCGAAATAATTGCCGAAGGCGTAGAAACCGAGGAAGAACTTAAAATTATAAAGAGCTTGGGCTGTGGCATGTATCAGGGTTATTTGTCGCAGCGTCCGGAAAACGAAAAAATTATTGAAGCTTTCATAAAAAAGAATTTCAAAGATTGATTAAAAAAAGGGCTGTGTTTTCTAAAATGAAAACACAGCCCTTTTTTATTCTGCTGAATATGCGAGCTCAAAGGAGTTGCCGGTATGCCTAAAAATTTTTTCGGTATCAGCTGAAATTATATCATCCAGAGAACTTTCATATTCTATTTTTGCTCCGATGCCGCAATTTGAGCTTAATTTTCTTGGAACCGGCATTAGTTCGCAGAAAAAACCCAGGTTTTTCATGTGCCTGTCAAATTTAACTGCGCCGGAGTGTGTAAAAAAAACAATAGTATAAATCATACTACTTTCTTGCCTTTAAGAGAAATTCATCGTCATTTTCTTCAATTGCGACAGAAAAAACCTTTGATTCAAGAAAACGCTTAATGTTATTCTTTGCGGTCTTGTCTCCAACCAGTATGTCGAGCCCTTTTGGGTTTTGTTCGATCGCTTTTTTGGTCATAAGAACAGGCTGTGGGCAGGACATTCCTCTTGTATCTATTTTATTCATGATATGTCTCCCTTCGTTTTAAATGGTGTTTTTTCGATGTTTGCAACTGAGATTGCCAGCAATATTGCAAAACATATAATAACTGCTATTTGACCGTTTGGAGTAGCACCTTTTGGGCTGGCAGCCAAGGCAAAGTTATGAGCAAATCCTGCTCCAACCAACATTCCGAAAAATGTTAAAGCAGAATCCGTGTTGCCTTCACCGGCAAGTATAAGCTGTCTAAGAGGACAACCGCCAAGCAAAACGGATCCCCAACCGACGACGGCCATTCCAAGAAAGTTCCAAAGTCCGTCGGTATGAGCAACCGGCTGGCCTTCAAAACCTAAGGTGAACATGCCGGTGGCCATATTTCCAATGGCTGCAAAAACTAAAATTGATAAAAATCCAAGTAGAAGATAATTGTCTCTAAAAAGAATCATGTCGCGTGTTCCGCCAACACAACATAGTCTGGATTTTTGTGCAAGAAATCCTACAAATAGTCCGGCAGCGAGAGCTATTACTATGGGAGCGGCCATTGAGCCTGGACCTGATTCACTGAAGATAATGAAGGCCGGAGCACAAACCAGCAAAATTATAAGGAAAACATTAAAAAGGGGAAATGCGTAGCCTTCGAAATCGGGAAGCCTATATGTTCGTTTAAGACTGAAGCCTTTGTTCAGGAACAAAACCCCTATGTATATACCGGCTACAAATCCCAATATTCCGACAAGCGCGTTCAAATCGCCTCCGGCAAGCCGTAATATCATTCTGAGGGGACAGCCGAGAAACATTAGAGCTCCTATCATGACTATTATACCGAGAAAAAAGCGAGTCATGGGGGATGAGCCGCCACGAGAGGAAAATTCCTTGCCGGCTTTTGCCGCTATGAATGCGCCAAGTACGAGTCCCATTATTTCGGGTCTTAAATATCGAACGACTGCCGCTTGGTGTAAACCAAGACCTCCGGCAATATCCCGTATGAAACAGGCAATACAGAAGCCCATGTTTGCGGGGTTGCCCATCTTGACCAAAAGTACGGCTATGAGGCCAATGGCCGCACCTGTTGCAATGATGCCTTTTTTGCTTTGCATTAATTTATCTCCTTTCAAATCATAATGTATTTGATTGCGTTTTCATTTTAACAATGATGTGCCATGCGGGGAAATAAAGATTATCAATAAGTGGAGTCGTTGCATAAAAAAATACTATGACAATCGAAATAGGAATACATTATAATATAGAAGGTAGACAATGCAGTGAAAGGAGAATTCTATGAATAGAAGTGTTTACATGGATAATGGAGCAACATCTTTTCCAAAAGCCCCGGGTGTTGCCGAAGCAATGAACCGTTACATAACCGAGGTTGGAAGCAGCGTCAATAGGGGAGCGTATGACAGTGCTTTTTCAGCAGAAAATGTAGTTTTCGAGACACGGGAGAAAATTGCCGAGCTGTTTAATTTTGACAAGCCTGAAAATGTTGTATTCACCAAAAATATAACAGAAAGCCTAAATGTATTAATAAAGGGATTGCTTATAGCGGGAGACCATGTGGTGGTTTCTTCCGTGGAGCATAATGCGGTGATGAGGCCTCTAATGGCACTTAAGAAAAGAGGAGTCGATTTTAGCCGCGCGGCGTGTGACGATGAAGGGAACCTTGACATAGAGGACTTTAAAAGACAAATAAAGGAAAACACGAAAGCCGTAATAATGACACATGGTTCAAATGTAAGCGGGACCATTCTTGATCTTGAATCTGTAGGGGTTGTTTGCAGAGAAAAAGGAATCCCGTTTATTGTCGATGCTGCTCAAACAGCTGGATTTTTGAATATTGACATGCAAAGGATAGGCGCAGACGCCATTGCTTTCACTGGGCACAAGAGCCTTTTGGGGCCACAGGGTACAGGGGGATTCGCAATAAGGGACAGCCTTGTAGAAAGAGTTTCAACCTTTATTGAGGGAGGAACCGGGAGCCTTTCGGAGATGGAGGAACAACCTACATATATGCCTGACAAATTTGAGTCGGGAACGCCAAACGTTGTTGGAATCTTCGGACTCCATGCGGCGCTTTGCCACATTGAAAAAACCGGGGTAGAAAAAATTGCGATGCGCGAGCTTGAAATGACAGGGCATTTTATAGACGGCCTTTTGGAAATTCCAGAGGCGAGACTTGCAGGAAGAAAAGACCTTTTAAAACGAACTGCGGTTGTATCTATTGATTTTGAAGGGCGGGACAATGCACTCATTGCCCATGAACTTAGCAAGAGATATGGAATAAGTACAAGATGCGGACTTCACTGCGCCCCTGCAGCCCACAAGACCTTGGGGACATTTCCGCAGGGAACGGTGAGATTTAGCTTGGGATATTGGGCGACAATGGAAGAAGTCGACTATGCACTTAAAAGCATCAAAGAGGTCTTGAAGCTTTTTTAGTGAGTTTCCAAAGGTTGTAGCCAGACTCTTGCGGTTGATATGGGCTTTTTCATTGTAAACAACCATATTATCTACTATTTTGGCTACAAAGGGATAGTTTATGCTTTCGAATGCGTTGTAACTTTCGGTGCGAAGCTTCTCGGCTCGCGAACCGCTTATTACCTTTCCGTCAAAAACAAGGTAGACTCCTCCTATGCCTTCTCTGGCAAAATAAATAGCATCAGTTAAATGATGATGTTATTGTACAATCTGTTTCTGCTATTTAAGTTTTGAAAGGAATGACCTGAATATTTCAGCTCTAATGTCGCTTCAAGACGAGGCTTATTAAGCACTTTCAAAATTAAGAGCTATTAGAATATTTAAAATGTTGTTGTTGAAGGGGGGTGCAAGAAATGTTAAAATATAGAAGTAACTGCTTCAATTCCTCGTAAAACACATGAGAATAGCGAATTTGAT